>JAGRMK010000273.1 GCA_020441345.1 Paracoccaceae bacterium | reverse complement strand
GCTGATCGGCAGCACGTAGTTTTCGCTGAATCCGTAGACCAGGCCAAAGGTCATCAGGTCGTGATGGTGGCGGCGGTGGATCGGGTCGTGTTCGACGTAGCGAAGCGTGTCGTTCATCCAGCCCATGTTCCACTTGAACCCGAATCCCAACCCGCCGACGTGCACCGGGCTGGTCACGCCGGGCCAGGCGGTGCTTTCCTCGGCCACCGTCATCAGCCCCTCGGGGCCCTCGCCATAGGCCTGGATGTTCATGTCCCTGAGAAAGCCGATCGCCTCGAAATTCTCGCGCCCGCCCTCGGCGTTGGGGATCCATTCGCCGGCCGCGCGTGAGTAGTCCCGATACAGCATCGACGCCACGGCATCGACGCGGAGCCCGTCCAGGTGGAACTCGCGAAGCCAGTAGACCGCGTTCGAGGACAGAAAATTGCGCACTTCGACGCGGCCGTAATTGTAAATCAGCGTGTTCCAGTCCGGGTGGAACCCCTCGCGCGGGTCGGCGTGTTCATAAAGATGCGTGCCGTCGAACCGCGCCAGACCGTGCGCGTCGGACGGGAAATGCGCGGGCACCCAATCCATCAGCACGCCCAGACCCTTGGCATGCGCAGCCTCGACAAACGCGCGGAAGTCATCGGGTGTGCCGTGGCGGCAGGTGGGGGCATACATCCCCGTCGGCTGATAGCCCCACGAGCCGCCGAACGGGTATTCGGTCAAGGGCATCAGCTCGATATGGGTAAAGCCCATGTCATGCGCGTAGTCGACCAGATCCACCGCCGCCTCGCGATAGCTCAGCGGCCGACCGTCGCGGTGGCGCCACGAGCCCAGATGCACCTCGTAGATCGAAATCGGTGCCTGGCGATTGTTGCGTGCCGCCCGTGTCGCCATCCAGTCGCCATCGGCCCAGTCATACGTTCCGGTCCCGCACACCACCGACGCGGTTTTCGGCGGGTGTTCGGCGCCAAAGGCCAGCGGATCGGCTTTCAGCATCGGCTCGCCGTTTTGCGGCTTGATCTCGTATTTATAGGGTTCGTCCAGGGTCACGCCGGGCAGGAAAATCTCCCAGACGCCGGCGCCGCGCATCCGCATAGGCGCGCGCCGCCCGTCCCAGGCGTTGAACGACCCGACCACCGACACACGCCGCGCGTTGGGTGCCCAGACCGCGAAATGCACGCCCGCGACACCCTGGTGGGTGATCGGATGCGCGCCCAGCGCCTGCCACAGGCGGCGGTGCGTGCCTTCGGCAATCAGGTGAATGTCCAGGTCGCCCAGCACCGGCGCAAAGCGGTAGGGATCGTGAAATTCCCAGTCGCGAGAGCCGTCCGAACCGCGCAAATGGTATTTCCGGCGCCTGCCGATGTCCCCGAAAAAAACCCCGCCGCCCAATGGGGACAGCGGGATGTCGCCTGACAGGGTCACGGCGGTCATGGTTACGGCATGTGGATCAAACACCACAAGATGACCGGTCTTGCCTCTGTGACGGGGGCCAAAAACGGCAAAAGGGTCGTCGAGACGGCCCTCATGGATTGCTGCAAGATCGTTTTTTGAAACGTCTTCGACGATCAGTGAATTCGCGTTAGTCATACGCTAACATTGAAGCAGCGCAGGGCGAAAGGCAACGGGTTTGTGCTTCTTTTCCGAGCAGGGCGGGTTGACCGTTGCATAACGGTCAACCCGGTCACAATGGGTCAGATCATCGGCTTGATCGACCAGATGTCGTTCATGTAGCTGGCGATCGTCCGGTCGCTGCTGAACCAGCCGCTGCGCGCGGTGTTCAGGGCGGCCATATGCGTCCAGTGGTCGGCATCGTGCCAGGCGCTGTCCACGCGGCGCTGCGTCTCCCAATAGCTGTCGAAATCGGCACAGACGGTGAAGTAATCATGCGTGCGCAGGTTCTCCGTCAGATCTTGATAGATCGTCTTGTCCCCGTGCGAGAACACGCCGCTTTCGATCAGTTTGATCGCGTTCGACAGGCGCGCGCTTCGGGCAATCGCGTCGGCCTGATGGTGCGGGTTCTTGCGCAGGCTCACCACCTCGTCGGCGGTCATCCCGAACAAGAAGAAGTTGTCGGCCCCGACCAGGTCGCGGATTTCCACATTCGCCCCGTCCAGCGTGCCGATGGTCAGCGCGCCGTT
>JAGRMK010000272.1 GCA_020441345.1 Paracoccaceae bacterium | reverse complement strand
AGGCCTATGACATGATCCATTCGATCGTGGCCGAGCCGGAGGAGGGCAAGATCTACACCGGCAAGGTCGTCAAGCTGGTGGATTTCGGCGCCTTCGTGAACTTCTTCGGCAAGCGTGACGGCCTGGTGCACGTATCGCAGATCGCGCCGCAGCGCCTGAACCACCCGTCCGACCTGCTGAAGGAAGGCCAGGAAGTGAAGGTCAAGCTCTTGGGCTTCGACGACCGCGGCAAGGTCCGGCTGGCGATGAAGATGATCGACCAGACCACCGGCGAAGAGATCAAGGACAGCGCTGAGTAATCGGTCTGTTTGCAAGAGATTGGAGAGGCCCCGGCAGAGATGCCGGGGCCTTTGTTGTATTCACCCAGCCACGCTAGCGACAACAACAGGACTTGTCGGATTCCCACCTACATCAGATCGGCTTGAGGTAGATAAGAAGCCCCTCTGAGTAGGACAAGCTTGTTTGCTGTGTCCTCACCTGCTACTACCTCAGTAGAAGTACATGAAAAGACGCCTGGAGCACGACAAGCTATGCGGAACGGCCTCACATCTGCAGTCGACTATCACTACGGAAAGTTTCCTCCACAGAACCTTTCCTATGAAGCCTTACTCAACCCGGTGTTTGAGGCCGGGAACGCATTGTCTCGATATGACCAGATGCTTTCTGCGATGCACAATAGCGAAATACTCCTTGCGCCACTTCGAAATCAGGAAGCCGTCTCATCATCCCGCATGGAGGGCACGATCTCGACCTTGGACGAAGTTCTCCGGATCGAAGCCGAGGTCGCCGAAAATTCTGACGCAGCATTTCATCATGCACGTAGCGAGGCAGTCGAGACATTCCTCTACGCCCGTGCGATCCAGCGCGTTCAACGAGAAATAGATGCTGGTCGGCCGCTTTCAGAATTCATGATTCGGCAAGCACACCAGATATTGCTGTCTTTTGGGCGCGGCGCAAATATGTCGCCTGGCGCCTACAAGACAGAACAAAACTTTGTCGGCGAGAAACGACGAAACACCGTCAGCTTTGTCCCGATCAGCCCTGAAGCCCTTCCTGCCGCCATGCAATCCCTTATGCAATTCGCGACTGGCAATTCAATGAATCCGCTGCTGCGAACGGCCATCGCCCATGTGGAATTCGAGGCGCTCCATCCCTTCAAAGACGGGAACGGCAGGATCGGTCGGATGCTGATTACGTTAATGCTGTGGACTTCGGGATTGATTCAACAGCCGCATTTCTATGTCAGCGCCTTCTTTGAGCGCAACAGAGACGACTATATCGACATGATGCGGCGCGTGTCGTCGCACGATGACTGGACAGGATGGTGCCAATTCTTCCTGGAAGGCATCAAGGATCAAGCCGAACACAACATCGAGGTCGCACAGCGGATATTTGGGCTGTATGAGCAAATGAAGTTGCGGTTCCGAGAAGAACTAAAAAGCGAATGGTCGATTGAAGCGCTGGATTTCATGTTCGCCAATCCAAGTTTCAAGAACAGCAAATTTACCGGCCACAACCGGATTCCTGCGCATGTCGCATCGAGCATGACCCGCAAATTGCGTGAAGTCGGCATCCTTTCTCAGATCATTCCTGGATCAGGGCGGCGACCCGCGATTTATGGCTTCAAGCCGCTAATAGACATCATCCGGGCTGAAACTGAAACATGATTTGAGAACATCGGCAGTATTTGAACCGGACAGTCGGAAAACCCTCACGCCCCCGGGCCAGGTATCCGACAATCGATACCCACGCGGCCAGGGGTCTTCCGGGTCCAGCATCAACTGTTTGGTCCCGGTCAACCACGCCCGCCCGCTGATCTCGGGCGTGACCGTCGTCGTGTCGCCCATCATCCCGGTGGCCATGATCTTGCCCTGAAACTGCGAGCCGATCAGCGAAAACGCGGTCAGGGGCACGCGCGGTCGGATCAACCCGCGGGCATGCAGCAGCGCAAGCCGCGCCGAGACCGCCGTGCCGGTGGGTGAGCGGTCGATCTTGCCCGGCTCGATGGCGACGGCGTGGCGGGTTTGCGGCCCTTCGGGCCCGTCGGTCAGTGGCCCCGCGAACAAGCAGAACGAGATATGCGTCCAATCCGCGTGATGGGGGTGATGAAAGCCCAGTTGCCTGTTGGCGTTATGGGTGATCCGCACGCCCAGTTCGGCCAGGTCGCGCGCCTCATCCGGGGTCAGGGCAAAGCCCAGCGTCTCGGCATCGACGACGACGAAACTGTCGCCGCCGTATGCCGTATCGACCCGCAAGAGCCCTAGGCCCGGCACCTCGAGCACCGCGTTCATCTGCCCCGCGAAGCTGGGCACGTTCTGCACATGCACGCGCCGCACGCGGCCCCCGGCGCAGTCGGCGCGCACCCGGATCAGCCCACCCGGCGCCTCCAGCACCATCTCGGTCACGGGCTCCACCATCGGCAGGATCCCGGTTTCCAGCAAGACCGTGCTGACGCAGATCGCATCCGACCCGGACATCGGCGGCGTATGCGCGGGTTCCATGATGATGAACCCCATCTGCGCGCGCGAATCCCTTGGCGGCACCAGCAGGTTGACGTGGCGAAACACCCCGCCGCGCGGCTCGTTCAGGACGAAATCGCGCAAGGCACCGTCGCGGTGCACGAAGCGTGCCTGCTGCCAGAGCGTGTCACCGGGCGGCGGGGCGACACCGCCGACGATCACATCGCCGACCTCGCCCTCGGCGTGGCATCCGACGACATGGACGACCTGTCGCGCGCGCATGTCAGAACGGCAAGGGGGCGCCGTTGACAGTAATCTGGCCACCGGGGCGGATGGCCACCTCAGAGCGCAAATGATCCTCGCCAATTGCGCGGCCGAGGCCATTCATCATCATGCGGGCAAAGAACTGCTGGTCGGGCGGGATCACACCCAGGTCCGCCAGCCGGTTCATCAGGGCGTTGCCGCCCACCAGATCGAAAGAGAAATCGCCGGTGCCATTGGGGATGTCGCTGCTCAGGCTGGCCATCAACCCGCCCAGCAGGGCGAAACCGCCGCTGCCGGTGAATTCTGCGTCGCCAACCCGCGCCAGCAACCGGTCGAGACTGACCGACGTTACCTCGAACGGCGGGGCATCGCCTTGACCGAATACGGGACCCATGTCTTCGGTCAGACGCGCGAGGGCGCTGACCTCCAGAGCGGCGGTGATGGAATCCCCAGCGAAATCCTGCGCGCCGAAAAGCTGCAAGGTCTCATCCGAGGCGACGACGTTCTCCAGGTTGAGCGCGAAATGCATCGCCTGGTCGTCCTGCGAGGCGATCATCGGAAAGCCCAGCGACAGACCGATCAGATCAAACCCGAGCGCACCGGCAAACGGGGCCATTTCGCCCGAAATCTGCCCGTCGCGGGCGCTGGTGCGCGCTGCGAACTGACCGTCCGAGATATCGACGGTCAGTTCGTTCGCGCCATAACTGCTGTCGATCGAAATCGGCTGCCCGTCGGCGATCTGCGCGGAGGTGCCGGTGCCCGAGTCAACGGAAAACAGCAGATGCGCGGAAAAGCCGGCCTCAAACGCCTGGCGCAGCATGTCGGGCTCGTCCGACAGCATGTCCAGCTCACGCCCCGACAGCTCGATCCGCAAGCCGGCGATTTCGGCATCGCCCGATTGCTGCATGGGGGTATGGCCGCTGTCATCGTTAAAGTGGAAAGAATAGCGCGACTGATCGGCCCCCAGCGAAAAATCGGCGCTGCCCTCGCGCGTGGCGACCATCTGCGCCGAGAACCCGGTCATCGCCAGATCGAACCCCATATCCAGCGGTCGCCCGCTGTCCACCGCCCGGGCCAAGGTGGCGCCAAGCTGGCCGAACAAAAGGTCCAGCGCGATACGATCCTCGGTCACATCGGCGACGATCTCGCCTTCGTGGTTGATCACGATCACCACTTCGCTGCGCCGGTCGGGGTGTAGCGTCACCGAGAACTCAGGCGAGGGGATCAACGCCAGGGCCGTGCCACGCGGTTCGATTCGCATCTCGGGCATGGAAATGATCATGCCTTCGGGATCTTCTTCCAGGTAGATGCGCAGGTTCTGCGCGACCAGCGAACTGCCGTAGTCGGTAACACCCTGCGACGCGATCAGCACCCCATGATCCCGCGCCGCGGTGCGCAGATCAGTCCAAGCCTCTTTTGCCGCCGAGTCCTGCGCCTGGGCCGGCAACCCGAAGGCGACGACGAGGACGATTGCGGCCGGAATGGACCGTGGAATCCAAGGTTGCATGATGACAAACTCCGAACATGACTTTCCCGCCGATTGTGGCGCTGCCGACCAGTGGGTCAAGCGAAAAGCCCGTCATCGGGTCTGGTCAGGCGGAAATCGGCGCGCTACCAAGCGCAAAACGACAACAGGAGAGACAGCCATGCAGGGTTCGCAAGACTGGCACGACAGCGTCGCGGGCAAATCCGTTCTGATCACCGGCGCGAGTCGCGGGATAGGCGCCGCCACGGCACGGATGTTCGCCGCGGCGGGTGCGAAACTGGGCCTGGCCGGACGCCCCGGCGAGGCCTTGTCGCTGCTGGCCGCCGACATCGGCGCCACGGTCGTTCCCTGCGACGTGGCCGATTTCAGCCAGGTCGAGGCAGCGGTGCAGGCGATGGTGGATGCCCATGGCGCGTTGGATGTGCTGATCAACAACGCAGGCCTGATCGCGCCGATCGCGCCGATCGCCTCGGCGGATGCCGGGGATTGGGGGCGCCAGATCGATGTCAATCTGAAGGGCGTGTTCCACGGCATGCGCGCTGCGCTGCCGGTGATGCAAAAAGCCGGAGGCGGCACGATCCTGACGATCGGGTCGGGCGCGGCCTATCACGCGCTCGAAGGCTGGAGCGGTTACTGCGCGTCGAAAGCCGGAGCAATCATGATGACCCAGGCCGCGCATCTTGAGGCCGGCTCAAGCGTGCGTGTCCTGTCGCTTTCGCCCGGCACAGTGGCCACGGACATGCAGGCGGCGATCAAATCCTCGGGCGTCAACCCGGTCAGCCAGTTGGACTGGTCGGCACATGTCCCGCCCGAATGGCCCGCGCGCGCGCTGTTGTGGATGTGCAGCGCCGACTCGGACAAGTTCCGTGGCAAGGAAGTCAGCCTGCGCGAACCCGCGATCCTGGAACGCCTGGGGCTTTTGGCATGATCATCCGTCGCGACAGTGGCGCGTTGACCATCCTGACGCTGGACCGGCCCGACAAGGCCAATTCCCTCACCCGCGCGATGATGGTCGATCTGATCGAGACGCTGCGCGACGTTTCGGATCGCGCGCAGGCGGTGATCCTGACCGGCAGCGGCAAGGTGTTCAGCGCCGGTGCGGATCTGGACGAGGCCCGCGCCGGTCTGGCCACAGATCCGATCTGGGAGGAGCTGTCGTCGACCATTGCCGCCATGCCCTGCCTGACCATCGCCGCGCTGAACGGGACGCTGGCAGGGGGTGCCTTCGGCATGGTTCTGGCCTGCGACATCCGCCTTGCAGTGCCCGGTGCCAAGTTCTTCTATCCGGTCATGAAGCTGGGCTTTCTGCCGCAGCCCTCGGACCCGGCGCGCATGGCTGCGCTGATCGGGCCGGGGCGCACCAAGATGATCCTGATGGCAGGCGCCAGGGTTCTGGCCGCCGAGGCGCTGGACTGGGGGCTTGTCGACCGCCTGTCCTCGCCCGAGACGCTGCTGGATGACGCCCGCATCCTGGCCGCCGATCCCTGCGCGGCGCCCGCCGGCCACGCGAGCCGGATCAAGGCGATGATCCCGGGCATTTGGTCGCACTAGCATCCGGCATCCAGGCGGCTTAGGTTGAGTCCATGCAAGCGTCTCGTGCCCTTTCGCTGATCCTGACCGTGCTGCTGTTCGCCAGCGGCTCGGTGACGATGGCGGTGGCGCGGCATCAACCCCGCGTCGCGGGCGAGATTGAGCTTTGCACCGGTTACGGCCTGGTCAGCGTTTCGGTCGATGCCGATGGCAAGCCGACCGGACCGGTCATGCCCTGCCCCGATGCGACGCAGGCCCTTGCGGCCCTGACCGACGTGTCGCTGCCAGTCATCCGCACCCCCGGTGCCCTGGTGCCGGTCCGGTTCGTGATGCGCAACCTGCCGTCTGCCGTTCCGCCGACCGGCAGCCACCGCCATTCGCGCGCACCCCCTGTCAGCGCCTGAGCCTCTTCGCCCAGACGTTTCTTTCTTTCTGACAGGATGATCCCATGATCCGCACCTATTCTCTGGCCGCCGCCGCGGCCCTGCTGTCCACGCCCGCTCTCGCCTGTGACGGGTTCACGGTCCAAGACCCCTATGCCCGCGCCTCGACCGCGATGTCGACCTCGGG
>JAGRMK010000271.1 GCA_020441345.1 Paracoccaceae bacterium | reverse complement strand
CCCAGCTTGAGCATGGTGATCATGTTCGCGGTCTTGAACCCGGTCTCGGCGGCGATCTCGGCCTGGGTCTTCTTGCCGCGCAACTCGTCGATGCGCTTGTCCAGGAACCGCGCAAGGGCGGTGTCGGCGTAGTAAGGTTTCGTCATCTCGTCTCTCCAACACGACGTCGCACATGCGATGTCTATGCTTAGTTATACTGCTGGAAAGATTGGATTATGTGCGGATTCAGACCGAAAGCGCGGGCGCCGATTCCGACGATATTCCAGCCGGTGCAATTCTGTGACGAAGCACCACGCACGGGAGTAGAGACGCGCCGCGATATCGAACTGCCGCCAGCGGACGTATTGCGCGCATATTGTTCCCGCGCAATGCAGGATTATGCCGTGACACCTCGATCTTGTGTGCCGCTGATGGACCGCGCGTTAGAGAGCCTGTCGGGTGAAACCCGTCTCCTGCGCTGAAACCCCGCAGGCCAATCGAGTCGGCAAGGGTGCAACGCGCCTTCAGGCATGTGTTTCACATGCGCTTTTTGGGGCGGATACCGAGTGGTCGATTATATACTATCTGGAAAGATGGCTGGGGCGGTAGGATTCGAACCTACGATACACGGTACCAAAAACCGATGCCTTACCACTTGGCTACGCCCCAACTGGCGCGGTATTTACCCAAGAGGGTTGGACGCCGCAAGGGGCGAAGTGCATTTTTTCCCACCGAAAATCGCCATTCCCCGCACTGACGTCGATGAGCCCCTCTCCCCGGCGCCGGCAGCCCCCAAGCTCGCCTTTTCCGCCGGGCATACAAGGTGTAAGTCCGCTGGACCGAACCAACGGCAGAGGCTTCGATGGATTATGACGTGATCGTGCTGGGCGCGGGGGCCGCCGGGCTTATGTCGGGGATCGAGGCCGCGCGGCGCGGACGCCGGGTGCTCGTTCTGGATCACGCGAGGGCGCCGGGCGAAAAGATCCGTATCTCGGGTGGCGGGCGCTGCAACTTCACGAATCTCTCGATCGCCCCCGAGCGTTTCCTGTCGCAAAACCCGCGGTTTGCCCTGTCCGCGCTGCGCCGCTTCACGCAGCACGATTTCATCGCACGGATCGACCGCGCCGGCATCGCCAGGCACGAAAAGGCGCTGGGCCAGCTGTTTTGCGACGGCCCGGCGCGGCAGGTGGTGGATATGCTGGTGCGCGACCTGACCCAGGCCGGCGGCGCGCTGCGGCTCGGGGTGACGATCCAGGGACTGCGCCCGGGGTTCGTGGTCGAGACCTCCGACGGCCCGCTGCGAAGCGCCTCCGTGATCGTCGCCACAGGCGGCAAGTCGATCCCGAAAATGGGCGCCACCGGGTTCGGATATGGCCTTGCCGAACGCTTTGGCCTCCGGCTTGTCGAGACCCGGCCCGGGCTCGTGCCGCTGACCTTTACCGATACCCAGCTGGACGGGATGAAACCCCTGGCCGGGGTTGCCCTGCCCGCCAGTGTCGGGGTCGACGGCGCGAAGCTCGCCTTTGACGACGGCTTGCTGTTCACCCACCGCGGGCTGTCCGGGCCCTCGATCCTGCAGATCTCAAGCTACTGGCGCGAAGGACGGGCGATCACCGTCGATCTGGCGCCCGGGCGCGATATCGCCGCCGAGTTGAATGCCGCGCGGGCATCCTCTGGCGGACGCGAGATCGCCAATGCGCTGGACCTGCCCGACAAGCTGGCGCGCAGCATCACCGCGCGCGCAGGGGTGCAGGGGCGCCTCGCAGACCAGTCGAAACGGGCGCTGGCGAACCTCGCCGAGGCAGTGCATCGCTGGACCCTGGTCCCGGCGGGCACCGAAGGCTATCGCACCGCCGAGGTCACGCTGGGCGGGGTCGATACGCGCGATCTGGATGCCCGCACCCTCCAGGCGCGCGCCGTGCCGGGCCTGTTCTTCGTTGGCGAGGTCGTCGATGTGACCGGCTGGCTGGGGGGCTACAATTTCCAGTGGGCCTGGTCTTCGGGCTGGGCGGCGGGGCAAGCGGCCTGACCCGCTTAAAGGCGCGGGCCCATCCCCCATCATCTGTCCTGAAATATCCTGGGGGTGAGCCGCGCAGCGGCGAGGGGGTGAAACCCCCTTGGACACCGCCGCCCCCTGCACCCGCTCAGACCCATTTGGCCAGTGGCGGCAAGCTCATCAACACCGCGTTCGCGTCATGCCCGGTTTCCAGCCCGAATTTCGTGCCCCGGTCATAGACCAGGTTGTATTCGGCATAGAGCCCCCGGTGTATCAGCTGCGCATCCTTGTCGGCCTCGGTCCAGGGCGTGTCGCGGCGTTTCTCGCAAAGCGGCGCGAAACCCGGCAGAAACGCCTCGCCAACGGCACGGGTAAAGGCGAAATCGGCGTCCCAGTCCCCGGTGTTCAGATCGTCATAGAAGATCCCGCCCACGCCCCTCGCCCGGCCTCGGTGGGGAATGTAGAAATACCTGTCCGCCCAAGCCTTGAACCGGTCGTAATAGGACGGGTCATGCGCATCGCAGGCGCGCCGCATCTCGGCGTGGAAATGATCGGTATCCTCGGGGTATTCCAGGCAGGGATTCAGATCGGCACCACCGCCGAACCACCAGGCGCCGGGTGTCCAGAACATGCGCGTGTTCATGTGCACCGCCGGGCAATGCGGATTGCGCATATGCGCAACCAGGCTGATCCCCGAAGCCCAGAAGCGCGGATCCTCGGCCATGCCCGGCACGCCACGCGCGGCCATGGCCTTTTGCGCGCGTTCGCCCAGCGTGCCATGCACCGCCGACCAATTGACACCGACCTTTTCGAACAGCCGCCCACCGCGCATCACCGACATGATGCCGCCGCCGCCGTTTCGGCCATCCGGTCCGCCGTCGCGGGTGGTCGGCGTGACCTCGAACCGGCCCGCCGGACCCTGGCCCGCGGTGCTGTCCTCGAGCGCCTCGAACCGTGCGGTGATGGTGTCGCGCAGGCTGCGGAACCAGTCCGAGGCCGTCTGTTTGCGCGTGTCTGTTGTCGTGTCGGTCATTAGCCCCTCCGGTGTTCACTGTGTTTTACGGGGCCGGTTGCGGGGTGAAAAGGGCCAAGTCGCCGCGCCCCGAGGCGACGTCAGGCAGCGGGGGTTTTGCACCCCCGCACCCCCGCAGAGTATTTGCCGCAAGATGAAGGGATCAGGGCGCGCGCCAGTCGACCCAGCGGCCATGAAAATCGGCGCGGCCGAAGTCCAGCGTCTCACCCCCCGGCCAGAGGCGCAGCGTCAGCGCGGCACCCGGTTGCCGGCCGTCGGTTTCATACGACAGCCAGGCCAGCGGGGCGTCGGCGGTTGCCCTGGCGCCCGCCGCCTCGATCAGAGCGCGACCGCGTATCTGGGCTTCGGCAGGGAAATATTGCCAGGCGACCGTGCTCCAGATCAGGTGCAATGCGCCGGGGCGCGGGGTCAGCCGGTGCGCAAGCCAGTCGATAGCATCCGCACGCTCCGGGCAAGGCGGGTCGGAGGCGATGGCCGCCTGTGTGAGGGACAGGCGGTGCGGTTGATCCGCCCAGAGATAGGCCATCAGCCGCAAGCGCTGATCGGCATCGCCAATGTCGATGGGGTTCAAGTCGACGCCTTAGCGGTCCGTCACGGCGATCGGCGCGGCGGCCGGGGTCAGGCCCTGCCAGCGGGGCGTCAGGATCAGGGCTGCGTCGGGCGGGCCGAGGGTCCGGTCCGGGAGCGCCAGCGCAAACCGGTCCCAGATCAGGTTCAGACCGGCACTGGCGCCCAGTTCGCTGAACACGAAGGGCAAGCCATGCCGAGCCGCAAGCCAGTGCCCGGCGGCGATCAGCACCGCGGAGCGGCGCACCTCGTTGGTTTGCGGCGGGCTGTCGAGGAATCGGTCGACAAAGGCCTCCTCGCGGTGCAGCGCGTCCTGCACCGCTTGCCACAGCGCCGCGTCATCCGCCGGGTTCGGCGGATAGACCGCCGCGAGCGCCGCGTCGCCCCGCAGCACCTGTGCGTGCAGCGCTCCGGCCAGCCGCAGGGGGATGGAGGCCGCAGCTGGCGACAGATCGCCCGGCCAGTCGAACAGACGCCTGGTCAGGGGTGTGTCGGGCGTCAGGCGTTCGGCCAGAAGCGTGCAAAGCCGCGCCATGAAAGCCGAGTCAAGGCCCGCGCAGGCCTCGGCCTGTTGGCGCAGAGCATGGCGCAGCCGATCGGTCACCGGAATCGGTCCGCGAGTTTTTGCAGCGCGCTGCGAGGATCCGGGTCGGATGGCGCGGCGGGGGGCACAGCGGCGGCGCTGACGGCGGCGGCCGCGGGTTTCAGACCGGGCGCCGGATCCGGCCTTGGCCCCCGCCCGGTCTTGCGTGCCGGGGCCATGCGTTGCGCCACCGCGTTCTGGAATCGCGCGCCTTCGCCCGCCGCGAGAAAGGCCGCGCCATCCGAGATCCCGCGCAACAGGTCATCCAGCCAATCGCCGTCGGCCTTGGCGAAATCGTGCAGCACATAACCCGCGACGGCGTCCTTGTGCCCCGGATGGCCGATGCCCAGCCGCACCCGCGCAAAGCCGTCGCCGATATGCTGGATCATCGACCGCAGCCCGTTGTGCCCGGCATGTCCGCCGCCCTGTTTCAGCCGCAGCTTGCCCGGCGCCAGGTCCAGTTCGTCATGCAGCACGATCACGTCGGCGGCCTCGAGTTTCAGATAGCGCATCGCCTCGCCCACCGCCTGCCCCGACAGGTTCATGAAGGTTTGCGGCTTGAGCAAGGTCACTCGTTCGCCGCCCAGCCTTCCGTCGCTGACCAGCCCCTGAAACCGGGGTTTCCACGGAGCAAATCCGTGATCCTCGGCGAGACGGTCCAGCACCATGAAGCCGATGTTGTGACGGTTCTGCGCGTATTTCGCGCCGGGGTTTCCAAGGCCGACAATGAGTTTCATGGCAAAGGTTTTACGCCCGTGCAGGGGGCGTGTCCATCGTCCGGCGCGGCGCGCGGCACAACAAAAAAACCCCGCCCGGTGAGGGGCGGGGTTTTCCGAATGTCATACCGGCCTGCGATTACTCTTCGGCGGTGTCTTCGGTCTCGTCCTCGTCTTCATCGACGCCCGACGACCGCAGGCCCGACGGGGCCGCGATATTGGCGATGACGAAGTTGCGGGTGATCGTCGGCTTGGCGCCGGCGGGCAGCTTGATGTCGTTGATGTGCACGACATCGCCGATTTCCAGCCCCGTCAGGTCAACCGTGACGCTTTCGGGGATGTCCCCGGCGGTGACGTTCAGTTCGACCTCGGTGCGCACCGCCGTCAGCGTACCGCCCTTTTTCAGGCCGGGCGCGGCTGCGTGGTTCTCGAAGTTGACATGGATGAACAGGTTGATCCGCGAGGTGCGGCGCAGGCGCATCAGGTCAACATGGGTCGGCAGGTCTTTGACGACATCGCGCTGCACACCCCGGCAGATGACGCGCACGTCTTCTTGCCCCTCAACCTTGAGGTTGAAAAGGGTCGACAGGAAGCGGCCCTTCTTGAGCTTGTTCAGCAGGTAGTTGAAGTCGAAGTTCAGCGACAGCGGATCGGCGCCGCCACCATAGACCACACCCGGAACTTTGCCGTCACGACGAGATTGACGAGCGGCCCCCTTGCC
>JAGRMK010000270.1 GCA_020441345.1 Paracoccaceae bacterium | reverse complement strand
GCCGCCCTTGGTCATGCGGAAGATCTTCGGCAGCGGCCAGGCGGGGGTGTAGCTTTCCAGGCGTTCCACCGCGCGCGGCGACAGGATCAGCACGCCATGTGCGCCTTCGCCGCCAAGCACCTTCTGCCAGGAAAAAGTCACGACATCCAGCTTGTCCCAGGGCAGGTCCATCGCGAACGCGGCGCTGGTGGCGTCGCAGATCGTCAGACCGGCCCGATCGGCGGGGATCGCATCGCCATTCGCCACGCGCACGCCCGATGTGGTGCCGTTCCAGGTAAAGACCACGTCGTTGTCGAAATTCACCTGCGCGAAATCCACGATCTCGCCATAGGGTGCCTTGCGCACGGTGGCGTCCAGCTTGAGCTGTTTGACCACATCCGTGACCCAGCCCTCACCGAAAGATTCCCAGGCCAGCATGTCGACGCCACGGGCGCCGAGCATCGACCACAGGGCCATTTCCACGGCCCCGGTATCCGAGCCCGGAACGATGCCGATGCGGTAATCGGCGGGCACGCCCAGAACGGCGCGCGTCAGGTCGATAGCCTCGGCGAGTTTGGATTTGCCCACGGCTGCACGATGCGACCGGCCCAGAGGGGCGTCGGCCAGCATATCGAGCGAGAAATTGGGGAGCTTGGCGCAGGGGCCAGAGGAGAAACGCGGATTTGCCGGCCGCGTGGCCGGGGTCGTCGTGGTCGACATAGTACCCTTCCAGATAGATGCCTCTCGTTGGGGAGAGGTGTCCCGCGGCAACAGGTAGCCGTGGGCACGGGCTGGCGCAAGCGGGAAAATTCGCCTAATGCGGCGCTTGAGCCTGCAAAAACGACGCACCTTGTTCACGATCGGAAACCGCCCATGTTTGTCGTCACGCTTTTGACCAACCCGACAAATCCCGCCCTGGACCGCACGCTGGTCGAATCGCTGCGCAACGCCTGGGGTGGCGGCGCTGCGCGCTGGCTCAATCCCGGTATCGCGGCCGAATTCGACCTGGACGCGCTGCCGGAAAACCGATGGCAGGTCTGGCAGGACATGCAGGCGCTGGGCATCGATCTCTGCGTTCAGCGCGCCGAGGGGCGGCGCAAGGCGATGCTGCTGGCCGATATGGACAGCACGATGATCCAGCAGGAATGCATCGACGAACTGGCCGACATGGCCGGGGTCGGCCCGCGCGTGGCGGCGATCACCGCGCGGGCGATGAATGGCGAACTGGATTTCGAGGGGGCGTTGACCGAACGCGTCGGCCTGTTGCGGGGGTTGCCGGAGGCGGTCATCGCGCAGGTGCTGGCCGAGCGCATCACCTATATGCCGGGCGGCAAGGCGCTGATCGCGACGATGAAGGCCCATGGCGGACACGCGGCGCTGGTCTCGGGCGGGTTCACGGCCTTTACCGCATCGGTGGCTGCGGCACTGGGCTTTGATGAACACCGGGCGAACCGGCTGCTGACCTCGTGTGGCAAGCTGACGGGCGAAGTCGGTCTGCCGATCCTGGGCAAGCAGGCCAAGGTCGATGCGCTACAACAGATTACCGCGCGTCTGGGCCTGACGCCCGATCAAGTGATCGCGGTGGGCGACGGCGCGAACGATCTGGGGATGTTGCATCTCGCGGGTTCGGGCGTGGCGCTGCACGCCAAGCCTTCGGTCGCGGCGCAATGCGACCTACGCGTGAACCACGGGGATCTGACGGCGCTGTTGTATCTTCAGGGGTACACTGTGGATGATTTCGCCACGATCTGACCTCGGGGCCCGGGTCTGGCGTCGGAAGTTGAGTATTTTGGGCAAGATGAAGGGGCGCGGTCAGCGCCAGAAGGGGAGGGCGCGATGAGCCAGGACGGTATCTTCATTGGTGGCGGTGGCGAGGGGTATGGCGATCCGCAGGAGTTGCTGTTGCGCTATGGCAACCGGCATGGGTTGATCGCGGGGGCGACGGGCACCGGCAAGACAATCACCATGCAGGTCATGGCCGAGGCGTTTTCGCGCGCGGGCGTGCCGGTGTTTCTGACGGATATCAAGGGCGACGTGGGCGGAATGGCGGTGGCCGGGACGCCGCGGGATGCCTTCGCGCGCCGGGCCGGGACGATTGGCCTGGCGGATATCGGCTATGCCGCGATGCCGGTGACCTTCTGGGATCTGTTCGGGCGGCATGGCCATCCGGTGCGCACCACGGTTTCCGAGATGGGGCCTTTGCTGTTGTCGCGGGTGATGGACCTGACCGAGGCGCAAGAGGGCGCGATCAATGTTGCGTTCCGCCTGTCCGACGAGCAGGGATGGCCGATCCTGGATCTCGACGATCTGCGGGCGATGCTGCAATTCCTGGCCGAGAACCGGGCCGAGATGTCGGCGCAATATGGCAATATCACCACCGCCACGATCGGCGCGATCCAGCGTCAGTTGCTGGTGCTGGAAAACCAAGGGGCGGCGTCGTTCTTTGGCGAGCCCGCGCTGGATATCCGCGACCTGATGCAGACCACCGCCGAGGGGCAGGGGCGGGTGAATATCCTGCATGCGGCCGAGTTGATGAACACGCCGCGCCTGTATGCGACCTTCATGCTCTGGCTGCTGTCCGAGTTGTTCGAGGAATTGCCCGAGGTGGGCGATGCCGACAAGCCGAAGCTGGTGTTCTTTTTCGACGAGGCGCATCTGCTGTTCAACCGTGCCCCGCGCGCCTTGATCGAAAAGGTCGAGCAGGTGGCGCGTTTGATCCGATCGAAAGGGGTTGGCGTCTATTTCATCACCCAG
>JAGRMK010000269.1 GCA_020441345.1 Paracoccaceae bacterium | reverse complement strand
GAAAAGCCCGCCATCACCGCGCAGGCCGACCAGTAATTCGTCAAGCCCGGCACCGGCCCGACAAGCGGGTTGCCATCGGGCGCAAAAGTGAAGGGGCCGTTGATCACCTGCTTGATGCCCGCGCGTTCCATGGCCGGAAAGTGCTTGAACCCGATCTCCAGCGAAGGCGCGATGCGTTCCAGATCCGGGGCCAGCAGTTCATGGCCGAAATCCCACGGCGTGTTGACCGGCGACCAGGGTTTGCAGGCGCGTTCATAAGTGCCCAGCAGAATACCCTGACGTTCCTGGCGGGTATAGATTTCGCCTTTGAAATCAATGACACCGACCAGTTCGCGGCCGGTGGCTTCGTTGAAGTCCTGCACCTCGGGCATGGCGTCGGTCAGCAGATACATATGCTCCATCGCCAGCACCGGCAGTTCCAGCCCGACCATCCGGCCCACCTCGCGCGCCCAGAGGCCACCGGCATTCACAACATGCTCGCAGCGGATCGCGCCATTGACCGTGTGCAGGGTCCACATGCCATCGGGGTCTTGCGTAATGTCCTGCACCGGGTTGCGCAGCTCGATCTCGGCGCCCAGGATTTTTGCGGCCTTGGCATAGGCATGGGTTGTTCCCGAAGGGTCCAGATGCCCCTCGACCGGATCCCACAGCGCGCCGACGAAATTGGTCTCATCCATCAAGGGGAACATCGCCTTGGCCTCGGTCGGCGTGATCAGCTCGGTCTCCATCCCCAGCGCGCGGCCCCGCGCATGGGTCATCCGCAGGAAGTTCATGCGTTCCGGGCTGTCGGCCATCATCACGCCGCCGGTCAGGTGCAACCCGCAGGACTGGCCGGAAATCTTTTCCAGTTCCTCGTAAAGCGACACGGTATAGGCCTGCAGCCGCGCGACATTGGGATCACCGTTCAGCGTGTGAAACCCGCCCGCCGCGTGCCAACTCGACCCCGAGGTCAGTTCCGACCGCTCGATCAACAGCACATCCTTCCACCCGGCCTTGACCAGATGATAGAGCACCGAACACCCGACGACTCCGCCGCCAATCACTACCGCCCGATAGGTCCGTGTCATCCGTCTCTCCCTTGGTCCTCTGTGTGTTGCGGGGTGTCATGACACCCCATTTCGTGCAAGGTTTCACGCAGCGCCTTCGCCGTTTCCGGCGCGGTTGCCCGGTGCGTCACAAAGGGCAGGCCCAGCCGTTCCGCCGTCCAGCCGACCACGGCAAGCCCCCGCGCGCAAGGCTCGAAACGCCGCGCCAGGTCCCAGGACCGGCAATCGATGGCCGCCAGATCCGCACGCCCCTCGGCCACCGCGACGACCGAGGCGCGATGACTGCCGGTTTCCAGGTGGCGGATCGCCAGCGCGGCAGGGTCCGCACCCAGATCCTGTTTCAGCGCCAGATATCCCGAAAGCGAATCGCAGCTGTTGAAGGCAAGGCAAAGCCCCTCGCGCAGATCATCAGCCAGATCTGCGGGCAGCGCCGCGCCGGGGTGTTCGGGCACCACGCAAGCCTGCCCACCCCGCGAGACCAACGCCGAGCGATAAAACGGCCCACGCCCCCCCTCGAACGCGCCGTAATCGGGCTGCGCGAGTGGCAAAAGCTCTTCGATCAGACCGAGCGACAGTGGGCCCCAGCAGGTCTGGCCAAACACCAGCGCCGGACTGCGCCAAAGCGCCATCACCCCATCGGGGCCCGGATCGGTCAGCGTATCGGGCAGATGCGCGCCGCGCGCCCGCGCGCCATCGCGCAGCGCCTGCCAGGTCGCAAGCGTCTCAGCCCGCGCCTCGGGCCAGTCATACATCGGCAGGCAGGCCAGGGTCATGCGGGGCGGTTCGGCTCGGGCTCGAGTTGCAGAGCGGGATGGGCCACCGGCTCTTTGCCCCTGAGCGCCCAGCGGCGCCAAAGCGCACGGTAATTGGGAAAAATATAGCCCTGGTTCAACGCCTGCCAATGCGCGCGGCGTTCGGCGTAGAGGCGCGGCAGCGTATACCAGGGCGCCGACGGGATCTGGTGGTGCACGATATGCAGGTTGTTGAACAGATAGAGCCAGGCCAGCGGCGATTTCTCGACGATGATCGTGCGCCCCTCGGGCATGTCGTGCCATCGATGCTCGGCAAAGGTGCGCAGCGCGATCAGCGACAGCGCAGGCCAGCATACGCCCAGCAGATAAAGCCACAGCGGAATGCCCATCGCCCCGATCAGCGCCATGACCACCGCCAGCGCGGGAAGATGCAGCACCCAGGCCAGCCGCACGCCGCGCGCATCCGCCCGCAGCAACCGCCACTCTGACGCGAGGAACGCATAGCCACCCAGCCACGGCCCCAGGATCAACCGCCCCAGAAGCGCGTTGTTGATCCGCAGCAGCACCCGCATCCAGCCGGGCATCGCCGCAAGCTGCCAGCGCGCCTTGTAATAGCTTTCGGGGTCTTCCAGAGGATCGGTCAGCTGTTCGTCGTGATGATGCGCAAGATGCGTGGCCTTGTAGCGTCGGTACGGATACACCCAGGACAAGGGCAACGTCACCAACGCTTCGTTGACCAGTCGCTTGCGGGTCGGATGACCGTGCAGGCACTCGTGCACCAGCGACGAGTGAAGCGCCGCGGCCAGCGCCATGAGCGCCAGCGCCAGGATCGGCACGACGGGCCAGATCCAGAACCCGGCCACCGCCCAGGTTCCGTAGCACAGGACAATCAAGCCAAGCGTCGGCCACTCGAGTTTCATCGCTCTCTCCGGGGTCTGCGCGGCAAGGGTCGGGGCTCCGGGTTAGTGCCGCGCGCGGGCTCAGTTTCGGGCAAACGCGGCTTGAAACAAGGCGTAAATGCACGTCAGTTTGGTGCCGTATTGACGCATTTGGTCACAAATGTTTACTAAAGTCACCAGTTGCGCAGAGGGCCATATGGGCAAACGCCAGACCGCAGACCTGTTTCGCGCCCGCCTGATCCAGTTGCAGGCGCAGTCGGGGTTGACACAATCGGGCTTTGCACAGGCGGTGGGGATCGACCGGTCGGCGCTGTCGCAACTGGCTTCGGGGCAGAACCCCCGCCTGCCACGCGCCGAAACGCTGTTGGCGCTGGCGCGGCGATTCCAGGTTTCAACCGACTGGCTTCTGGGCCTGACCGAGGATCGCGGCAATCTCACCCAGGCGTTGAACGCGGTGGAAACCGAGCAGGCGCTGGACGAGCAAAACCGCACCGCAATGGAGCGTTGGCACGAAGAGGCCGTTGGCCAGAAGGTGCGCTATGTCCCCGCGCAATTGCCAGACCTGATGCGTACCCCGGCGGTGATCGCGTTCCAGGCGCAGTCCTCTGCACAGGAACGCCGCCGGTTGCAACGTCAGACCGACCGGCGCTTGCATTTCTCGCGGATGCCGGACTCGGATATCGAAATGTGCATGCCCTCGCAGACCCTCGATCTGTTCGCGCGCGGCCAGGGGGCATGGTCGGGTTTGTCGGCGCGCGACCGGGCCGAACAATTGGACCATATCGCCGCCACTCTCGACGAGCTCTACCCCGCGTTTCGCATGTATCTCTTCGACGGGCGCAAGCATTTCGCGCCGCCGATGACCGTCTTCGGTTATCAGCGCGCGGCGATCTATGCCGGCGAGATTTATCTGCTGGTGCGCACCCGGCAACTGGTGCACGAGCTGGCCCATGCCTTCGACGCGCAGATCCGCAACGCCGAGGTGCACGCCCATGAAGCCACGAACTGGGTTCGCGCGCTGCCTGTCACGCCAGACTGACCC
>JAGRMK010000268.1 GCA_020441345.1 Paracoccaceae bacterium | reverse complement strand
GATGCCGCCCCCGATCCCTACCAGGCCTTCTGGTTCTACCATCGCACCCGGCGCGAGATCTCGTTCGTTTCGACCGCCGTGATGGGGGGCGCGGCAATGGTGTTCTGCCCTTATCTGGATCCCGATTTCGTGGACCTGGGCTTGTCGCTGCCCTGGTCGATAACCTGTGACCAGAGGCTGCACGACGACGCGATTTTCCGCGCTTACCCGGCCGCGGCGGATATTCCTTTTGCCGCGGGGTTCACCAGCCAACCCCTGTCCCGGCTGCGCGTCAGCCGTATCGGCAACGCGGTCGATACGCTGCGCATCGCGGCGCTGGCCGGGCAGGGCGGAATGATCGCCGGGGTTCGCGCCGCACTGCCCGCCACGCCGCTTTGGCGCGGGCCGGCCGATATCTACCGTCTGCACCGCGCCTTTGTCGGCGGCATGGGATCCACCGAAGCACGGCGCTTGCAAAAGCTGGAGGCCCGGCTGTCGCGTGCCGCGCCAAAAGGGGAAAAGGTGGTGACGCATGTCCATTCCGGCCGCTGAGGTCCTGGTCAATCGTTTGCGCATCCGCGCCCACCGGCGACGCGCCGAACGCCTGCGCGCGCGGGCCATGGCGCGGGGCTTTTCGCCCGGTGCCAAGGCGCGGCTGCTGCTGGTGACCCAGCCCGAGCGCATTCCGCAAAGCCAGATCTTCCCGTTTCACCATTACGCGGGCGACCTGATGCGGCTTTATGGCGCCGAAGTGCGCGAGGCCGATACCTGGGACGTTCTGGCGGGCAAGCCGACGATCGCACGCGGGGCCAGCACCGTTGCTTTTCAGACGCCGTTCGACATCGCCGACGCCGACCTGTTGCGGCTGGTTGACCGGCTGCGCGACGAGAACCCGGGCGCGCGGTTCGTCTGCCTTGACTGGTTCGCGCCGACCGATCTGCGCAACGCGGCGCGGATGAACCCGCTGGTTGATGTCTACGTCAAGAAACATGTGCTGCGCGACCGCAGCCGCTATGGCCAGCCGACGCGCGGTGACACGAACCTGACCGATTTCTACAACCGCCGCTATGATATTGCCGAGCCGGATCAATGCTTTGCCATCCCATCCGGGTTCATTGACAAGCTGCTTGTCGGCCCCTCCTTTGCCACGGCGCCGGCGATCATGCCGGCGCTGCTGGGCTCTGCGCCGCGTCCGGGGCCGCGTCCGATCGACCTGCATGCGCGCTTCGCCGTCGGTGGAACTCCCTGGTATCAGGGAATGCGCGGCGAGGCCGAAGCGGCGTTGAGCACGCTGTCCGACCTGACCATCGCACAGGGCGAGGGGGTGCCCCTGCCGCGTTTCATGGTCGAGATGCGATGCTCGAAAATCGGATTCAGCCCGTTCGGTTACGGCGAGGTGTGTTGGCGCGATTACGAATCGGTGATGGCCGGGGCGGTGTTGCTCAAACCCGATATGAGCCATGTCGAAACCGCGCCCGATATCTTTCTGCCCTGGGAAACCTATGTGCCGGTGAACTGGGATCTGTCGGATTTGGAAGATACCGTGCGCAGACTGGTTGCCGATCCGGGCTTGCGCCAAAGGATCGCACGGCAAGCCTTTGATACAGTGCATGATTGGTTGACGTCAGACAAATTTGCGCGAACCCTCGCGCCGCTGTTTGCCTGATACCCAAAGGGGCGCGTGCCGGGCCGCGCCCCTGTGCCGTCTTGTTCAGGCCACCGCGTCGGGCGCGGGGCGTTTCGCCGTCAGATCGCGCCAGGCGTCGTATTGAGCCTGAAAGATCCGGCCGTGCATGTCGTCCAGGAAATGCGACTTGCGCAACCGGTCCATCACCGGGCCCTTGACCTCGGACAAATGCAGCCCGATGCCAAGATCGCCGAGCCGCAGGTTGATGGCCTCCAGGCTTTCCAGCGCGGAATAGTCGATCTCGTTGACCGCCGAACACATCAGCACCACATGCTTGACCGGCGACCCGGCCGCCGTGCGGTTCTGGATCAGATCCTCGAGAAACCGGGCGTTGACGAAGTAGAGGCTCTCATCGACCCTAAGCGTCAGAATCGTGTCGTCGGTTTCGACCTTGTGGCGCAGCACGTTGCGAAAATGCTGCGTGCCGGGCACCAGCCCCACCTCGGCGACATGCGGGCGCGAGGTCTTGTATAGATGCAGCCCGATCGACAGGATCACACCGGCCGAAACCCCGGTTTCCACCCCGAACCCCAGTGTCAGCAGGATCGTCGCCGCCACGGCAAAGAAATCCGCGCGCGAATAGCCCCAGGTTTTGCGCAGGATCGAGAAATCGACCAGCGACAGAACGGCAACGATGATCGTCGCGGCCAGCGTCGCCTTGGGCAGAAAATAGACCAGGGGCGTCAGGGCGACGGCAGCAATCGCAAGGCCAACAGCGGTATAGGCACCCGCCGCCGGGGTTTCCGCGCCGGCGTCGAAATTGACGAC
>JAGRMK010000267.1:4794-11549 GCA_020441345.1 Paracoccaceae bacterium | reverse complement strand
AACCGCATTTCAGTGCCGGAAGTGGCGCATGCCGGTGAACACCATCGCCAGACCGGCCTTGTCTGCCGCCGCGATCACCTCGTCATCGCGCATCGAGCCGCCGGGCTGGATCACCGCGACGGCGCCCGCGCCCGCAGCCTCCATCAGGCCGTCAGCAAAGGGAAAGAACGCGTCCGAGGCCACGACAGAGCCCTTGGTCAGGGGTTCGGGCAGGCCCAGAACCTCGGCCATGCGCTCGGCTTTCTTGGCGGCGATCAGCGCCGAATCCACGCGGCTCATCTGGCCCGCGCCGACGCCCACGGTCGCACCGTCGCGGACATAGACGATGGCGTTCGATTTCACATGCTTGGCAACTTTCCAGGCGAATCGCATGTCGGCCAGTTGCGCCTCGGTCGGGGCCAGTTTGGTGGCAACGCTCAGGTCGCCGGCCTGCCCGTTGTCCTTGTCCTGCACCAGGAAACCGCCAGACACCTGGCGCAGGGTCAGCAGATCGGCAGCGGGATCGGCCAGCCCGCCGGTGGTCAGCAGGCGCAGGTTCTTCTTGCCGGAAAAGACCGCGATGGCATCGTCGTCGGCACCGGGGGCGATGACCACCTCGGTAAAGATCTTCACGATTTCCTCCGCCGTCGCCCTGTCAAGCCGCTGGTTCAGCGCGACGATCCCGCCGAAAGCGCTGGTGCGGTCGCAGTCAAACGCGCGCTGATAGGCCTCAAGCAGGGTCTTGCCCGTGGCCACGCCACAGGGATTCGCGTGTTTGATGATCGCGCAGGCCGGGCCATCGGCGGGCGCGAATTCGCTGACCAGCTCGAAGGCGGCATCAGTGTCGTTGATGTTGTTATACGACAGTTCCTTGCCCTGAAGCTGCTTGGCGGTGGCAACGCCCGGACGGCCGGTGCCGTCGGTATAGAAGGCCGCCGACTGATGCGGGTTCTCGCCATAGCGCAGGCCCTGAGCCAGCGTGCCGGCAAACACGCGGCGGCGTGGTGTTGTCTCGCCAATGGCGCGCGCCATCCAGGTGCTGACAGCCGCGTCATAGGCGCCGGTACGGGCATAGGCGATCTGGGCAAGCCGCTGGCGAAAGGCCAACGTGGTCTGGCCGCCGTTCGCGTCCATCTCGGCCAGCACGGCGGCGTAATCCTCGGGGTCGGTGACAACGGACACGAAGCCGTGGTTCTTGGCCGCCGCGCGGATCATCGCCGGGCCACCGATGTCGATATTCTCGATCGTGGTTTCGTAATCTGCGCCGCGCGCCACCGTGGCCTCGAACGGATAGAGGTTAACCACCAGCAGGTCGATCGCCTCGATCCCGTGTTCGGTCATCGACGCGACATGGCCGGCGTCATCGCGCAGCGCCAGAAGCCCGCCGTGCACCATCGGGTGCAGGGTTTTCACGCGCCCGTCCATCATTTCCGGGAAGCCGGTCAGTTCGGACACGTCGCGCACGGAAAGCCCCGCGTCACGCAGCGCCTTGGCCGTGCCGCCGGTGGACACGAGGTCAACGCCCCGCTCGGCTAGCGCGCGGCCAAGGTCGATCAATCCGGTCTTGTCGGAGACCGACAGCAAAGCGCGTTTGAGGGGGGCGAGGTCGGTCATGGCAGCGGTCCTTGGCTCAGTCCTTGGCAAACATGTCGCGCGGCATCGCCAGGTCGTCGTCGCGGCCGATGTCGCGGATCGCCAGCGGGGTATCCTGCGCCTTGGCGAGTGTCCAGTTGATCTGGCTCGACTCGTCGAGAATCGCGGAGCGAATGACGATCTGCTGGCAGGGCCGGGGGGCCAGACGCCCCTTTTCCAGGTAAACCGAGGGCTCCAGCGACAACCGGCCCGGCCCGTCAAAGCGGAACACCCAGATTTCGCCCGACGGCAGCGCGACCGAAACGGCGGTGCCGTTCATGTCCAGCGAGGGATCGGCCTCGGGGTGCAGATGAAACCGCAGGGCATAGCTGATGCCGCGCAGTTTTCCCGCGTCGAGCGTCTGGTTCAGGTGCTTGATATGCGCCGGATCGCGGGCGACCAGAATATCCTCGCCCAGCAGGACGCGCCCGTCATGGCCCAGATCCAGCGTGCGCACATGGGTCAAACCGTGTGTGGCGACATAGCCGTCGTGGCTGAGCAGCAGCGACGATCCGTCGCGTTCGTCGGTGCGGTGCAGGGTGACGGATTTCGGCCCGTCGACCAGCGGCGCGCCGCCATCCTCGGGGCGGCTGGCACGCCCGAACCGGGCCGAGGAATAACCGTCGATGGACAGGGTGGAATGCGAGTTGGTCGCGCGCCCTGCCTTTTCCCATTCCGGGCCGAACGGAATGCCCGAGCCGCTGTTGACGATCAGCGGGCGGCGATTAGAGGTCAGTTCGAACGCCAGCATCGAGGCATGCGCCTTGTGCGCCGCAGCATCGGATGGGGGGCGGGCCGCGTCGACAATCACACTGGTGCGCCCGCCTTCGAGCCGGGCAAAGCCCATCGCCTGCGCGGCTCTCGGGCCGACCGGCACGGCGACAGCCGACAGGGCGAACTCCAGCCGCCCCTCCATACCGCGCCCACCGCCATGAAACCGCGCCAGCCCGCCGTCGGCGTGGCGCAGCGTGCGCAGGCAGGGCGCGATGCGCGCCAGCGCGGCGTCAAGCGGCGCGGGCACGGTCTGGCCCGCGTCGCGCAGCGCCAGTTGCGCCCAGGCCAGCAGGGTAAAAACCTCCAGCAGATCTTCAGGGTTGCGGCTGGCGATCCCGCCATCGGGCGCGATATCGTCGCCGCAAGCCTTGGCCAGCGCTGCCGAGGCCTCGGGGCGCAGATGTTCCATGCCGATCAACGCCAGCGCGGCGTGCAGCAGGCCGGTCAGGGCCTCGAACCGGGGCAGGCCGGGCGGCGCGGCGTGCCAGCGCCGCGCCAGAAACGCGGTTTGCCGACCCAACGCGGCAAAGAACGGGGCGTTTTCTTCGCCGCTGCGCCCGGAGGTCAGAAAGATCGCGTGATGGATCCAGCGGATGACCCGGCGGCCGGTCAGGTCGGGCTCCCACCCTGGCCCGTCGCCCATACCGAATCGTTCGATCCAGTCGAACACCCAGCCCTGCGCCGCCAACCGTGCCGCGCGATCCCCCGCCGCCGCCATGTGATCCAGCCAGTCGAACCCGTGCAGATCGGCGGCGAACCCGTGCGACGGGGGCTCTATGGTCCAGGGTTGATGGGTTTCGACCATGTGCCCGGCCAGCAGGAAATTGCCGGCCGCCAGTTGCTTGCCACGCGCGAAAAAGCCGACGGTGCGTGGTTCGGGCATCGACACAAAGCCACCGGCGGCGGGCGCCGAGCGTGCCGAGCGCGCCGCAAGGCGATTGCCCCACCGCTGTTTGCGCGCTGTCCAGCCCTGCCTCATGCCGCGTTCCGTTTCTTGCCCGTCTTCCTGCCCGTCGCGCAGGGCATAGCGCCAAGCCGCGCCGCTGTCACGCGATCTGCGTCAATCGCGGCGAAGAAGCGCCATGTAAAACCCGTCGACACCTCCCGGCAAATCGCCGGGCAAGGTGCGCCAGCCACCTTCCGCGGTGGCGCGGCCAAAGGGCTGTGCGGGCAAGGGGGCGACATGCAGGCCGGGGGTGCGGGCGAGCATCGCCGCCACCTGAGCCTCGCCTTCGTCGGGCAGCAGCGAACAGGTGCAAAAAACCAGCCGCCCGCCCGGTTTCAAGAGCGTGACCGCGCGGTCCAGCAGCCGCGCTTGCAGATCGACCAGAGCCTCAAGATCGGCGGGTTTGCGGATCAGCGGCAGGTCGGGGTGGCGGCGGATCGTGCCGGTCGCCGAGCAGGGCGCATCCAGCAGGATCGCGTCGAATGGGGTGCCAGGTTCCCAGCCCAGAGCGTCGGCGCGGATCACCCGCGCCTGCAACCCTGTCCGTGCGAGGTTCTCACGCACGCGTTGCAGCCGCGCTTCGGACAGATCCAGCGCTGTCACCTGCGCGCCCGTTGCCGCGAGTTGCATCGTCTTGCCGCCCGGCGCCGCACAGAGGTCGAGCACGGTTTCCCCGGATTGCGCGGCCAGAAGCCGGGCGGGCAGGGCGGCGGCGACATCCTGCACCCACCAGTCGCCGGTCTCGAACCCCGGCATCGCGCTGACTTGCGCACCCAAAGGCAAGCGCAGCGATCCGCCTGGCAGCGTTTCGCCCTCGGGCACCGATGTGGCGCCGGGTTTCAGAGTCAGGTCGATGGCGGCGCCCGCGTGATGGGCGGCTTCGATGCGCTGCACGGTTTCTTCGCCGTAACCGCTCTTCAAGCGGCGGCGCAGCCACCCGGGCAGGCGCTGCACGGGCAGATCGGACCAGCCGTCGAAGTCCGAAGCGCGGCGCAGCACGGCATTGGCCATGCCGGTCAGAGGCGCGGTCTTCTTGTTCGCACGCAGCGCCGAAACGGCGGCGTTCACCACCCCATGCGGCGCGGCGCCCAGATCCAGCATTTCGACGACGGCGACACGCAGCGCGGCCATCACCGCCTCGGGCGGCGGTTTGCGAAGATGCGGCGACAACACGGCATCGGCTCGCCCGATGTTGCGCAGCGTCGCCAGCGCAAGTCGCTGTGCGCGCGCCCGTTCGGCAGGGTCGGCGTGGGGCGACAAGGCAATATCGCTCAGCATCCGGCCGTCGCTGACCACGGCTGCGACCAGCGCCGCCGCCATCTGGCGCGGGTCGGCGGGGCTGTGTCGGGCGGGGGGCTGCGGCATGGGGTCTCCGGTCTTGTCGGGCCGAGTTGGGGCGCTTAGGGTGCGCCTATCCTATCGCCCGACGCGAGGAAAGACCGTTGACCCAAGACCCTTTGAAACCTGAAACCGCCGCCTTGCCCGCCGCCGCCCTGCGCGCCCTGGCCGAGGCCGAAGAGCGCCGCCAGAAGGCCGAAGCCGAGGCGCGCGTGATGCCGACCGAACACGGCGGACGCAACGGCCCGGAACCCGTGCGCTATGGCGACTGGGAGAAAAAGGGCATCGCGGTCGATTTCTGACGCAGCCCGCGGAACCGGCCTATAGCCCCAGCACCGCCGCCATGTCGTATTCCCCGGCGTCGCGGCCCTGCGCCCAGAGCGCGGCCTTCAGCGCGCCGCGCGCGAACACCGCCCGGTCGCTGGCAACATGGCGCAAGACGATGCGCTCGCCTTCGGCGGCAAAGATCACATCGTGTTCGCCGACGATGTCGCCGCCCCGGATCACCGCGAAGCCGATACTGCCCGTCTCTCGCGCGCCGGTGATCCCGTCGCGGGCCCGCACGGCGGCATCGGCCAGCGAAACGCCGCGCCCCGCTGCCGCGGCCTCGCCCAGCATCAGCGCGGTGCCGGATGGCGCATCGACCTTGTGGCGGTGATGGGCCTCGACGATTTCGATGTCGTATTCTGTGTCCAGCGCCGCCGCGACCTTGCGGGTCAGGGCGGTCAGCAGGTTCACGCCCAGGCTCATGTTGCCCGCCCGCACGATCACACCCTTCTGCGCGAGACGGGCGATCACGGCCAAATCCTCGGGTGCAAAGCCCGTGGTGCCGATGACATGAACCACGCCCAGCCCGACAGCCACCTCGGCCAGCGCCAGGGTCGCGGCCGGTGCGGTGAAGTCGATGACCGCTTGAGCGCCCTGTAACGCGGCCTGAGCCGAGTCGCTGACGATCACACCATTCGCTGCGCCGCCCAGCATTTCGCCCAGATCCCTGCCGACCCAGTCGTGGCCGGGGCGTTCGATCGCGCCTGACAACCGCGCCTTGTCGCTGGCGGCGATCACCTGCACCAGCATCCGGCCCATCCGGCCCGACACGCCGTTGACGACGATTGCGATCTGTTCGGTCATGGTGTCACCTCTTCTGCATCCGCCTTCCTTAGCCCGGCCTGACGCGGCGGAAAACCGCTTTTGGCGTGTTCACGCCCGCGTTCGGGCGGATTGCGGCGGCGTGGGGAATCCCCTAGATGAAAGACATGTGCGCAAAACGTTTCCAGTCGGGCTCTGGCCCATCGCAACGCCAGCTTCGGGTGGCAGAGGTCATTCGTCACCGTCTGGCAGAGGTTCTGTCGCGCGGCGAGGTGCATGACCCCGACCTGTCGCGGATGTCGATCACCGTGTCCGAGGTGCGGACTTCGGCCGATCTGCAACACGCGACGGTGTTCGTCATGCCGCTGGGCGGGCGCGATGCCGATATCGCCTTGAAGGCGCTGCGGCGCAACAAGGGCGAATTGCGCCATCTGGTCGCGGCCGGGATGCGGCTGCGGTTCGCGCCCGATCTGAAGTTCGAGCTGGACAAGACCTTTGACGCGATGGACAACGCTCGCCGGATGTTCGCCGACCCGCGCGTGAAGGCCGATGTCGAAGCGCCGGATGACCCCGAGGCCGCGGGCGACACCGACCCGGACAGCGATCTGGACCGCGATCTGGACCGGGGCGATGCCGTCTAGGGCGCTCTGGGCGGTCCTCTGGCTGGCGCTGGGCGGCACCCAGGCCACGGCAGAGTGCCAGACCACGCTATTCGAGGGCCAGCCGTTCACCTCCTGCACCGCCCGCGCCGACCAGGACGTGCGCCTGTTCCTGACCGCGCCCGATGGGCAGGTCTATGGCTCGTTCGCGCGGATCGATGCCGAGCTGGCGCAGACCGGGCAGCGTCTGGTGTTTGCGATGAATGCCGGAATGTTCCACCCCGACCGCCGCCCCGTCGGGCTGTATGTGGAAAACCACCAGCAGGCCGCGCATCTGGTCACACGCGAGGGGCCGGGCAATTTCGGGATGTTGCCGAATGGCGTGTTCTGTATCGCCG
>JAGRMK010000267.1:0-4719 GCA_020441345.1 Paracoccaceae bacterium | reverse complement strand
ATGCTGGTGATCGACGGCGATCTGCATCCGCGGTTCCTGCCGGATTCGACCTCGGTTCATTTCCGCAACGGAGTCGGGGTCAGCGACGACGGGCAGATCGCCTATTTCGTGATCTCGGACGAACCCGTGACCTTTCACCGCTTTGCCCGGTTCTTTCGTGACGGGCTGGGATTGAAACAGGCTCTGTATCTCGACGGCAGCGTCTCGCGGTTGTTCGCGCCGGAACTGGACCGTCAGGACTGGGGCCTGCCGATGGGGCCGGTGGTGGGGCTGGTTGCGCCGCTCGATTAGGGGCTGTTCCGTGCGCGCGATGACCCTATCTGTGTTCCAGAGGTGAGCCATGCTGACGATTGAGTTCGACAATTCCTATGCCCGCGATCTGGACGGGATGTATCTGCCGTGGCAGGGCGCGAAGGTGCCCGATCCGGCGATGGTCTGGCTGAACGAGGGGTTGGCCCGGGATCTGGGGCTGGACCCCGAGGCATTGCGCGGCCCCGATGGATTGGCGATGCTGACCGGCAGCGCGATGCCTGAGGGGGCGGCGCCGCTGGCGATGGCCTATGCCGGGCACCAGTTCGGCGGCTTCTCGCCGCAATTGGGCGATGGCCGCGCGCTGCTGATCGGCGAGGTGATCGACCGCACCGGCAACCGGCAGGATATCCACCTGAAAGGCTCGGGCAAGACGCCGTTCTCGCGCGGAGGCGATGGCAAGGCGGCGCTGGGCCCGGTGCTGCGCGAGGTTCTGATCGGCGAGGCGATGCATGCGCTGGGCATTCCCACGACCCGCGCGTTGTCGGCCGTAACCACCGGAGAAACCGTCTGGCGCGAGGTGCCGTTGACCGGCGCAGTGTTGGGGCGCGTGGCCTCCAGCCATCTGCGGGTCGGCACGTTCCAGTTTTTCTATGCCCGGCAGGAAACCGCGCGCCTGCGCCGGCTGGCCGATTACGCGATTGCGCGGCATTATCCTGAACTGTCGGGGGCCGAGGATCGCTATCTGGCGTTTTATCACGCGGTGATTGCCCGGCAGATGGCGCTGGTTGCGCAATGGATGGGTGTCGGTTTCGTGCACGGCGTGATGAACACGGATAATTGCGCGATTTCCGGTGAAACCATCGACTATGGCCCCTGCGCCTTTCTGGATGCCTATAACCCGGATACGGTGTTTTCGTCGATCGACCGGCAGGGGCGCTATGCCTATGGCAACCAGCCGGTGCTGGCGCGCTGGAACCTGGCGCGGCTGGGCGAGACGCTGATGCCGCTGATCGCGCCCGAAGACCCGCAGCAGGCTTTGCCCGAGGTGCAATCGGCGCTGGACGCCGCCGAAACCCGCTATGCCACGCTCAGGCGCAAGAAATTCGGCGCCAAGCTGGGCGTGACTATGGCAGGGGATGCGCTGATCGACAGCTTTCTGGACATGCTGACCGCGCAATCGGCGGATTTCACGCAGGCGTTTCGCGCGCTGGGACGGGCCGCGCGGGGTGACGAGGGGCCGCTGGTCGCGCATCTGAACCGCGACCCCCGGCTTGCCGACTGGCTGGACAGCTGGCGCCCCCGGTTGGATGCGGTCGAGGGGATGGACGCGGTCAACCCGGTCTATGTTCCGCGCAACCACAAGGTCGAAGAGGCGTTGAATGCGGCGCAATCCGAGGACATGGCGCCTTTTGAACGGCTGCTGACCGCGCTGTCCGACCCGTTCACCCGGCGCGACGGGTTCGACGATCTTGAAACCCCCGCGCCCGAAGGAGCGGGGGCGTATGTGACCTATTGCGGAACGTGAGCGATCACAGAACCTGTGCGACGGCCCTGGCGACCAGCGGCACGGTTTCCAGCGTCAGGCCCGCCATGTTCACGCGTCCGCCGCCGACGGCATAGATGCCGAATTCCTCGCGCAGGCGGGCGATCTGTTCGTCGGTTCCACCCAGAACCGAGAACATGCCGCGCTGCTCGGCGAGGAACCCGAAGCGATCCGATCCGCAAGCGTCGCGCAGCGCATCGGCCAGTGCGCGGCGCAGGCTGTTGACGCGGTCGCGCATCTCGGCCAGCTCGGTCTCCCATTGGGCGCGCAGGGTCTCGTCGGTCAGGATGGTCTGCACGATCCGCGCGCCGTGGTCGGGCGGAAAGCTGATCGAGGCGCGGTTCAGCGCGCCCAGCGTGCCCTGGACGGTGGCGGTTTCCCCCTCGGGGCAGAGCACCATGATGATGCCCGCGCGTTCGCGATAGAGCCCGAAGTTCTTGGCGGCCGAAGCGGCGATGATCACGCGGTCCATCTCGCTTGCCAGATAGCGCAGCCCGGCGGCATCTTCGTCCAGCCCGGCGCCAAAGCCCTGATAGGCGATATCGACGAAGGGGATCAGATCGTTGGCCTTCAGGAACCGCGCCATTTCGGCCCAGTCGTCGGGATTCAGATCGGTGCCCGTGGGATTGTGGCAGCAGCCATGCAGCAACACGACATCACCGGGCTTTGCCTGCTTCAGGTCTGCCCACATCCCGGCGCGATCGATGCCACCGGTCTCGGCGTCGTAATAGCGATAGGGCTTCCACGCCACGCCCGTGACAGTGGCCAGCAGGTTGTGGTTGGGCCAGGTCGGCACCGAGATCCAGACCGTCGCATCCGGGTTCGCGGCCTTGATCAGTTCCATCGCCAGGCGCACCGCGCCGGTGCCGCCGGTCGCGGCCGCGGCGGCGATGCGCGCCTTGTCAACGGTGCCGGCCAGCAGCAGATCGGCCATCGCATCGTGGAATGCGGGATCACCGGCCAGCGCGGTATAGACCTTGGTGTCCTGGGTATCGACCAGGCGCTGTTCGGCGGCCTTGACGGCGCGCATCACCGGGGTGATGCCGCTGGTATCCTTGTAGACGCCAACCCCCAGATCGGCCTTTTCGGTGCGCGTGTCCTGACGATACAGCTGCATGACCTTCAGGATCGGGTCCAGTTTCGGGGGGGCAAGGCGGTTGAACATTGTCGGTCCTTACAAAAGCGATTGCTTGAACACCTGGTCCGATTTCAGAACGCGGGTGTGGATTTCGGTGCGGACAGGCGAAAAGCCGTTTTTCTGATACTGGATCAGCGCCCGCGGATGATCCAGCGTGCAGGTGTTGACGGTCAGTTTGCGGGTGGATTCGCGCTCCCATGCGGTCATGATCGCGGTTTTCAGCAGCCAGGTGCCCATCCCGCGCCCGACGGCTTCGGGCACAAGGCCGAAATAGGCCAGATCGCAGACCTCGGGCTCGCGCCAGTCCAGCATGAAGAACCCCTGCGGCCAACCCTGGCCGATCAGGGTATAGAGCGACACGTCGGGGTGCTGGATCCAGTCGGTCAGGGCGTCGCGCGGCATCTCGTGCTTGTCGGTCCAGGCGTAATCGCGGCCCACCGCGTCATAGAGCGCCAGGAAATACCACCAGGGCGGCGTATCGGCGCGAACCAGCATCGCCTCGCGGCCGACCGGCAGGATGGGCCAGCCGGAGGTCGGGCGATGCGCCATTTCAAGCCAGGTCACCCGGTAGTCGACGCTTTCGCCGGCCTTGAAGCTCTGCATCTCAACCCTTCTCGATCTTGAGGTCGGGGAACATGCCCCATTCGCTCCAGGATCCGTCATAGACGGCGTGCCTCGGATGCCCCAGGATTTCCAGCGCAAGGCTGAGGATACAGGCCGTCACGCCAGAGCCGCAGGTGGTGATCACCGGACGCGCCAGGTCGATCCCGGCCGCATCGAACAGTGCGCGCAGCTCTGCAGGGCTCTTCATCGTCTGGTCCGGGTTCAGGATGTCGCGGAAACACAGGTTCCTTGATCCGGGGATGCGGCCCCGGCGCAAACCCGGGCGCGGTTCGTCGACCTCACCGCGGAACCGCTCGCCGGCCCGCGCATCCAGGATCTGCCAGTCGCCGAGTTTCGACGCCGAAGCCACCTGGCTCACATCCTTGACCAGATCCGCCTGACGCTGCACGGTGATATGCCGGTCGCGAACGATCGGCGGCAGGTCTTCCAGCTCGCGGCCTTCGGCCTTCCATTTGGGCAGGCCGCCGTCCAGCACCGCGATATCCGTCTTGCCCATCAGCTTGAAGGTCCACCACACGCGCGGCGCCGAAAACAGACCGAGGCTGTCATAGACCACCACCTGATGCCCGTCGCCGATCCCCATGGCGCGCATCCGGCTGACAAACTTCTCGGGTGGGGGGGCCATGTGCGGCAGCGATGACCGTTGGTCCGAAATGTCGTCGATGTCAAAAAACCGGGCGCCGGGGATGTGCCCTTCGTCGTATTCGCGGCGCGAATCGCGGTCCGAATCGGGCATGTGCCACGAGGTATCCAGAACCCGCAGATCGGGGTCGTTCAGATGCGCGGCCAGCCAGTCGGTGGAAACCAGCGTGCGGGGGTCGTCACTCGACATGCAAAGATTCCTTTCTTGCCTTTTGAAACCGTTACCTGCCCGCCTTTGATGTGGCAACCCTGCCTTCCGCATCGGCGCGCGGCGCGCTATGGAATGCAGCATGCGCCAGACCCTGACAGAGCTTTACGATACCCGTGTGAGTGCGGGCGAGATCCGCCCCGACGCCGCGCAACGCGCCGTGCTGCCCGCGCTGGAGGCGCGGCGCGCCTGGCTGGAACAGCCGCAAAAGCGCAGCCTCCTGGGCGGGTTGTTCAAGAAACCGCCCGAGGGGCCCGGCGGGCTCTATCTTTGGGGCGGGGTCGGGCGCGGCAAGTCGATGCTGATGGATCT
>JAGRMK010000266.1 GCA_020441345.1 Paracoccaceae bacterium | reverse complement strand
CTACCACTGAGCTACGCGCCCTGACTACAAGCCGGTGCCCGAAGGCTGGCCGCGTCAACAAGGCGGTCTATAAAAGGTGTTTGCGGCATGTTCAAGGGCTTTCCGCATGGTGTTTTTCACCGTTATGATCGCGGCAGAAGGAGCCACCGATGCCCCCCCCGATGCCGACTGCCGCCCTGATTGCCGAACCCGCGCGACCCGCCGTGCCTGTTGTCTTTGCCTCGCCGCATTCCGGGCGGGTGTATCCGTCGGCGTTTCTGGCGGCGTCGGTGCTCGATGACCTGAGCCTGCGCTCGTCCGAGGACGCGTTTGTCGATCTGTTGCTGCATGGCGCGCCGGATTTCGGCGCCGCTCTGCTGACCAGCGATGTGCCGCGCGCCTATGTCGATTTCAACCGGGCTGCCGACGAACTGGACCCGGCGCTGATCCAGGGTGCGCCGCGCGCCGGGTTGAACCCGCGAATCGCCTCGGGGCTGGGGGTGCTGGCGCGGGTGGTCGCAAATGGGCGCGCGATCTATCGCGGCAAGATCACGATGGACGAGGCACGGGAACGAATCGCCCGCTGCTGGACGCCTTACCATGCCGCGCTGTCGGGCCTGCTGGAGCAGCGATACACGCGATTCGGGCACGTGCTTTTGTGCGATGTGCATTCGATGCCACACGAGGCGCTGAACGGGCATGTCGCGCGTGGCGCGGCGCGACCGGACATCGTGCTTGGTGATCGCTGGGGCGCATCATGCAGCCCGGAGGTGATGACGCAGGTCGAAAACGCGTTCCGCAACGCGGGGCTGGCCGTGGCGCGCAATGCCCCCTTCGCCGGTGCCTATACGTTGCAACGCTATGGCCAACCCTCACGCGGGATGCACGCCGTTCAGGTCGAGATCGACCGGGCGCTGTATCTCGATGAAGCGCGGGTCGAACCCTCGGCAGAGTTCGAGGCGTTTCGCAGGGTGATGCAGGGCATCCTTGCGGAACTCGCGGCGATCGACCTGGGGGGCGAAACGCTGGACATCGCCGCGCAATAGCCCGCCCGCACCCCTGACCGGACCGTCAGGCCTTCGGCGCCTTGTGTGACTCGGCTTCGGCCGACAGATCGCGTGCGGTTTCATGTGGTAGCGCCTGCGCCCAAAGCCCCCAGAATTTCATGCCTTGCTCGATTTGCTGCTGCCAGAGCCGGGTCCAGAACTCGATGCTTGCGGTCAGGGCCCGGTCAGACGAATGGGAGTGGTTCATTTCGTTCCTCCTGTCGATGACTAGATACAGCATAGCATCCGGGGACCAGGCACGGCCTTGACCTCGCGCAACCGATGCCGGGAAGCAGTAACCGCGTTACAGCTGGTGTTCGGTGGTTTCGGGCCGAGACCGCAGGAACGCAAGGCTTTCGGCCAGATATCCGGGCGGCAGGTCGCGGCCGATCACCACGATACGGCTGGTCTTGTCCTCGGCGGGCCAATGCGCCAGCGGCACGGGCGGGTGAAAGATATGCTGCACCCCATGCAGGGCAAAGGGATGCGTCATGCCCTCGACATGCACCACGCCCTTGAGGCGCAGGATCTCTGACGCCGCCGAATTCATCAGCGATTCCAGCCACAGGTCGAACACGATGGGCGAGATCGGCGTGGCGATCTCGATGGATTGCGAAGAGATGCGGCCATCGTGGCTGGCGGGCGTGGGCGTGGTGCCGCCGGCAAACAGCCCGTGGTTTTGCGGCAGCGAGAACGGGTTGGTGTCTTTCAACCCGCTCAGCGGCGGCAACCTGGCCGGTTGCCGTGTCGCCGCGACCCAGGACAGCGCCTGTGCCTGGCTGCTGTCTTGGCGCGGCGAGACACCGAACAGAAGCGCCGGGTCAATCGCCCCGTGATCCGCCTTGGCGCGCGGCGCGCCGGGATTGATCGCGGCGATCCGTGTTTCGAACGCAGCCAGTTGGGCGGGCGTCACCAGGTCGGTCTTGGTCAGGATCACGCGGTCGGCCATGGCAATCTGTTGCACGGCCTCGAACTGTCGATCCAGGGTGCGCGCGCCGGTGGCGGCGTCGGCGGTGGTCAGCACCCCGTCCAGCGCAAAGTCATAGGACAGCGCGCCATCCATCACCAGGGTCTGAACGATGGGGCCGGGATCGGCGATGCCGGTGGTCTCGATCACCACGCGGTCGAATCCGATCTCGCCCGCCTCGCGGCGGTCGTGCAACCCGGCCAATGTCTGCGCCAGATCGCCGCGGACCTCGCAGCACAGGCACCCCGAGCGCATCAGCACCATCGCCTCGGTCGAGCTTTCGATCAGGTCATGGTCGAGCCCGATCTCGCCAAATTCGTTGATCACAACGGCGGCCCGGTCCATGCCCGGATGCCGCAGCAAGGCGTTCAGCAGCGTGGTCTTGCCCGAACCCAGGAATCCGGTCAGCAGGGTCACGGGGATCGGTTGCATGGTCATGGGCGGCCTCGTCTGATGCACTGCATGGACCTAGCACCCGCTGGCCACGCCGCCAAGCATCACCGCGCAAAAAGGCGCTCACGGGGCGCTGGCGGGTTTGTGACCGGGGCGGGGCTGGCCGCAGAAAGCGCCAAAGGATAGCTACATCCCGACCCGCTTGCAAAGGACAGGTTCAATGACCCATTCTCCGATGACCCGCCGCGCGCTTCTGGTCGGTGGCGCCGCCGCTCTGGCCTTGCCCGCGCTCGCCGCGCGTGCGCAAGAGGCGACGACCGCGCATAATGTGATGGGGTTCCGCACCCAGCATTGGAGCGACTATTTCGACAGCCTCGAACGCGGCGCGATCCTGTGTGATATGGATGCACGCGTTCTGCATTTCTGGGCCGCCGACGGCGAAACCTATCGCCTGTTTCCCAGTTCGGTGCCGATCAGCGAGGAATTTACCCAGCGCGGCTATACCGAGATCACCGTCAAGCGCCGCAATCCGGTCTGGATCCCGACACCCACCATGCGCGCGGCAAACCCCGACCTGCCCGAGCGCATCGACGCCGGGCCTCAGAACCCGATGGGCACACGGGCGATGAACCTCGGTTGGCCCTATTACCGGATCCACGGTATCGACAATGTCGAGAAAATCGGGCGCCGGGCATCGAGCGGCTGCATCGGCCTGCACAACCATCACGTCGAGGACCTGTTCGAGCAGGTCGAGGTCGGCACCCCGGTTCTGCTGATCTAACGCAGCGCCAGGCGCAGCACCCCGCGCAGACCCAGCCGCAACGCGGGACGCGCCACTCGCGCCAGCGCCGAGCCCACCAGACCGGCCAATGAGGTCAGCGCGGCAAAGGCCCCGGCGAGCACCGCCCAGACCTCATCCGCCAGCCGCAACCCAAGACGCAGGAACCGCGACTTTCCCAGCATCTCGAAGGCCCCGACCGTGCGCGGTCCCAGGGCGTCGGCGGCGCGGGTGATCCGTGCGGCCTCTGCGGGCGTGTCGATCGCCGCCATCAGATGCAGGGTCTGGCGCGTGCCCAGCCGCGCGTTCAGCCGCCCCAGGTCCTGCGCAACCGCCACTGCGGGGCGCAGCACGGCGGGGCGTGTCAGCCGCGCCAGATCGTCGATCCCGCGCACCGCAGGAAGCCGCGCCCAGTCGATGCCCGAGGCAAAGGCGCGGCGGAACACCGCCAG
>JAGRMK010000265.1 GCA_020441345.1 Paracoccaceae bacterium | reverse complement strand
CCGGTCAGCCCGCGTTCCTCGCGCAGCCAGTCGAGCAGGCTGCGCGTCGGCGGCTGGTCGGTAACTTCTACCGCCGTTCCGTTGAGAACAAAGCTCAATCTGGCCATGCGTCGTTCCGCCGCTGTCTCCCCGTTTGGGCTTTTCCCTGTGCCCGATGCGGCGTAAGGCGTGCAGGGATGCCCTTTGTATTCTGGTATCGAGTGAACATCCCCAGCCCCCGCCGCGCAAGCAAGAACTTTCCGCGGTTACGGGAAGCATTATCTCCGTTCTGTTGAAAATGCGTGCGCTCTTGCGCGTACCTGCTCGGCGGTTACTCTGGCGTCATGACAGATCCCCGATTCATCCACCTGCGGGTGCATACCGAATATTCGCTGCTGGAAGGGGCGGTGCCGCTCAAGCAATTGATCAAGCTTTGCGCGGCGCGCAAGATGCCGGCGATTGCCGTCACCGATACCAATGCGCTTTTTTCGGCTTTGGAATTCTCGGTTGCGGCGACCGGTGCGGGCCTTCAGCCCATCGTCGGCTGCCAGATCGATGTGATGCTGCCGCCCGAGCAGACCGGCGACAAGCCGCGCCCCGCCGCGCCGCTGGTTTTGCTGGCGCAGGACGAATGTGGCTATGAGAACCTGATGAAGCTCAACTCGTGCCTCTATTTGCGCACGGATGGCCAGATGCCGCACATCACGCCCGAGGATCTGGCGCGGCACGCAGCGGGGTTGATCTGCCTGACCGGCGGACCGGACGGGGTGGTCGGGCGGCTGATCCGCGACGGGCTGGGCACCCGGGCACAGGCGTTGATGGATGCGCTGAAGGCGGTGTTCGGCGACCGGCTGTATGTGGAATTGCAGCGCCACCCCGGCGAAGGCGGCGCATTGACCGAGGCCGAGCAGGCCACCGAGCGGCGTTTTGTCGAGATGGCCTATGCGATGGACTTGCCGCTGGTGGCGACCAACGATGTGCATTTTCCCGACGCGACGATGTTCGAGGCCCATGACGCGCTGTTGTGCATCAAGGAAGGCGCCTATGTCGATCAGCAGGCCCCGCGCCGCCGTCTGACCGCGCAGCACTATCTGAAAACGCCCGAGGAAATGGCGGCGCTTTTTGCCGATCTTCCCGAGGCGCTGGAAAACACGGTCGAAATTGCCCGGCGTTGTGCGTTTGCCGCCCGCAAACGCGACCCGATCCTGCCGCGCTTTGCCGAGGACGAGGTGCAGGAACTGCGCCGGCAGGCCAACGAGGGATTGCAGAACCGGCTGCGCGTGATTCCCCATGCCGTGAGCCCGGAAGACTATCAGGCGCGGCTCGATTTCGAACTGGGCATCATCGAGAAGATGGGCTTTCCGGGGTATTTCCTGATCGTGGCCGATTTCATCAAATGGGGCAAGGACCAGGGGATTCCGGTGGGTCCGGGCCGCGGCTCGGGTGCCGGATCGCTGGTGGCTTACGCGCTGACCATCACCGACCTTGATCCGCTGCGCTATGCGCTGCTTTTCGAACGCTTCCTGAACCCCGAACGGGTCAGCATGCCGGACTTCGACATCGATTTTTGCATGGATCGCCGTGAAGAGGTGATCCGCTACGTGCAAGAGAAATATGGCCGCGACAAGGTCGGCCAGATCATTACCTTCGGTGCGCTCTTGTCCAAGGCGGCGGTGCGCGACGTGGGGCGGGTGTTGCAGATGTCCTACGGCCAGGTCGACCGGCTGTCGAAAATGATCCCGGTCGAGGGCGTCAAACCCGTCAGCATCGAAAAGGCGCTGGCCGACGAACCCCGACTGCGCGAGGCGGCCAAGGCGGAAGAGGTCGTCGCCCGCCTGCTCGAATACGGCCAGCAGGTCGAAGGGCTGCTCCGCAACGCCTCCACCCACGCCGCCGGCGTGGTGATCGGCGACCGCCCGCTGGACGCGCTGGTCCCGCTCTACCAGGACCCGCGCTCGGACATGCCGGCGACCCAGTTCAACA
>JAGRMK010000264.1 GCA_020441345.1 Paracoccaceae bacterium | reverse complement strand
CCTTGCAGGCCATCGGGTGCAGCACCGCCTTTTCGGTGTCCTTGAGCGTCAGCAGACCCGTCAGCTTGCCTTCGTCATTGACCACCAGCAGTTTCTCGATACGGCGTTCGTGCATCCGGCCGCGCGCTTCCTCGCGGTCGGCGGGTTCGCGCAGGATCGCCAGGTTGTCGGCGGTCATCATTGCCTTGACCGGGGTGCGCGGATCCGAAACGAAACGCATGTCGCGGTTGGTGACAATGCCGACCACACGCCCGGTTTCGTCCACCACCGGAAAACCTGTGACCTTGTATCGCTCGGCCAGCTTCTGCGCCTCGGCGAGGGTCTGTTCGGGATGCAGGGTGATCGGGTTATAGACGATGCCCGATTCAAAGCGCTTCACGCGGCGGACTTCTTCGGCCTGGGCGTCAAGGTCGAGGTTGCGGTGGATCACCCCCATACCGCCCGCCTGCGCCATGGCAATGGCCATGCGAGCCTCGGTGACGGTATCCATCGCCGAGGACAGAAGCGGGATGTTCAGGCGGATCGACCGCGTGACATGGGTCGAGACATCGGCCGTGGACGGCAGCACCGACGAGGCAGCCGGGACCAGAAGGACGTCATCAAAGGTGAGGGCCTCGCGAATACGCATGGAATGCTCCTGTGGGTAGGGGAGTCGTCGCTTGGCACGGCCCTATGGCATGGGTTTGGCGGAAAGAAAAGGGGCAAGGCATCTGCCGCAGGCTGTTCGGCATCCGTAGGGTGCGTGCTGGCACGCACCTCTGGCGAGCGGCTGGTGCGTGCCAGCACGCACCCTACCCCCCGTGCGACCGGAACGCGGGGGATCGGCCGGGCCTGAGTATTTATCGCAAGATGAAACGGAAAAGCCGGCACGGGCGATGGACCTGACCGGGCAGACGCGCAACACTTGGAATCCAGCGAACTCGGGAGAATGAACATGGGCAGGGACATCACGACTTTGGGGATCATCGGCGGGTCCGGGATGTTGGGGCAGGCAATCTCGTCGGCGGTCCTGACTTCGGGGGCGGTGGCGCCGTCCGGGTTCTGGATCGCCAATCGATCCGGGCGGGCGGACGGGTTGGTCGCCTGGCCCGGGATCACCATCACCGCGGACAGTCAGGCCCTGGTCGACGCCTGCGACATCGTGGTGTTGTCAGTGCCGCCGGCACAAGCCCGCGCCATGCGGATCGATGCGCGGGGCAAACTGGTGATCTCGGTGATGGCCGGGGTGACAATGGCGACGCTTCGGACCATGACCGGCGCCGAGCGCGTGGTGCGCGCCATGTCCAGCCCCGCCGCCGCCCATCGGCTGGCCTATTCGCCATGGTACGCCAGCGCGGCGGTGACGCAGGCCGATCGGCGCGCGGTGCAAGCGCTGTTCACGGCCTGCGGTCAGACCGATGCGGTCGGGGACGAGGTGCAGCTGGATCTGTTCACCGCGATGACCGGGCCGGTGCCGGGATTCGTGGCCTTTTTCGCCGACAGCATGGTGCGCTATGCCGAGGCGCGCGGGGTCGCGCCCGAGATCGCCGACCGGGCGGTCCGCCAGCTGTTCCTGGCCGCGGGCACGATGATGGCAGCCGGTTCCGCCACCCCGGCGGACCACGTGCAGCAGATGGTCGACTACGCTGGCACCACCGCGGCGGGACTGCAAACGATGCGGGCGTCGGCCATCGCCGAGGAGATCGCCGCCGGGCTGGATGCCGCCGTCGCGAAGGCACGCGGCATCGGCTGACGGCCCTGTGCGGCGCGGCGCCCCTGCCCTGGCTGTGAACGTCTAGCCCTGCTTGCCCTTTTTCACCGACTTGATCATCCGGCTCAGTGCACGGTCCTTGGCCCGCCGTTCCACGAGGCTGAGCGCATTCAGCGCATCCTCGGCGACCAGTTTTTGCCAGCGGGCGACGCGTGCCGGGTCGATTTCGCCGCGCGCCACGGCAGCCTTGACCGCACAGCCCGGCTCGGCGTCATGCGCGCAATCCTTGAACCGGCAATGTTGCTCCAGATCGGCAAGGTCGGCAAACACGACATCCAGCCCCTCTTTCACATCGGCCAGCGACAATTCGCGCATGCCCGGCGTGTCAACGAGCCACGCGCCGCTTTCCAGTTGGTAGAGATCGCGGCGGGTGGTGGTATGGCGGCCCTTCGCATCGTCCTCGCGGATCGCCTGGGTCTCGATCCCGGCGCGCCCGGTCAGGGTTTGCACCAGGGTCGATTTACCGACGCCAGACGAGCCGACAAAGACGACCGTCTGACCGCGCCCGCACCACGGCAACAACCGCTTGGCGCCGGCCTCGGTGGTGGCGTTCACCAGTTCCACGCACATCGACCGGTCCAGCGCCTGAGCGTGTTCGACATAGGCTTCGGGGTCGGTGGCAAGGTCGGGCTTGGTCAGCACCAGGACCGGCGTCACCTGGGCCTGACGGGCCAAGGTCAAGTAGCGTTCGAGGCGGGCGATGTTGAAATCCTCGTTGCACGAGGTCACGATGAACACCGTGTCGACATTGGCGGCGATCAGTTGCACCTCGCGCCCGGTGCCCGGCGCGCGGCGCTTGAACAGGCTCGCGCGCTCCAGCATGTGACGGGCGACCAGCGTTTCGGGGTCCAGCAACAGCCAGTCGCCGATCGTCGCATTCGCGGCCTCATCCAGGTCAGGATCGAAGAACGGCGCGATGTCGGCGTCGATCCCCGGCCCGGTAACATGCAACCCCGAACGATGCACCGCCGTGACCCGCACCGGGCGCAGCCCGTTCAGCGCGTCATCCTCGGCAAGCTGGTGCTGAAAATGCGATTTCCAACCCAGATCACGCAGGGTCACGGCGGGGTTCGGGGCGCCCTGGGGCGTCGTCTGTTCGGTCATTCCGGCCTACTGTCGTCGGCGACTCGGGTCCTGTGCCGGTCGCGCGTGGCGATGATACCCAATCACATGCGCGTGCGCCGCAGAAAAAAGCAAGAGCCCGCGCGCGGTCAACCGCGCGCGCCCACGCGCATGAGTCGTGCCTTGCGCAGGGAATGCAGCCAGCCCCCGGCCATCATCAGGCGAAACAGCGCACGATGGGTCAGCCGCGTCACCGGGCGGCGCACGTCGAGCAGCAGCGCAATTCGCGGGTTCGGGCCGGGGTTCAGCACCTCGTGCGCAAAGGTGTCATCCCATAGCAACCCCGCGCCCTCCTGGTACGGGATCGTCACGTCATCCACCGCCAGCCAGGGTGCCCGGTCGGTGCCGCAATCGGGGGCATACAGACACAAGTGATAGCGCAGGATGCCGCGAAACGGACCCCGGTGACGCGGAATGTGCTTGCCTGGATCGAGATACGACAGTGCCGCCGTCGTCACCTCGGGATGCGCGGCGAGGAACCGCGCCAGAACCGGGGTCTGTGCGGCATTGTCGCGGATCGTGTAACCAAAGGATTTGACCATGAACATGCGCCAGTTCTTGCCGTCGCTGGCGGAAATCCGGGCCTGCGTGGCCAGAATGTCGTGAAAACGCGGCACATCGGGGTGCGCGGCAAAGACCGCCAGCGCCTCGGCGCGCAGGGCTTCGGCCCGGGTTTCCAGATCGCGATAGGCCGGGAAATAGCGGTCCGGGTCCAGGATCGGCGGCGTGTCGATATCCCGGTAGAACCACCGCAAACGGGCGGTCAGACGTTTCAGAAGCCGGCCACGGATCATGCGCATCCCTTTTGGTTTCGAATATAGCCTGGCGCAGGTTTGCGGCAGAATGTTGACAGCCGCCGGCAAGATGAAAGTCGACCGCCTCCGCGCCGCCGCCCCTGTCTTCATCCGTTGCAGGCGGCCACGCAGCACTGCGTTTCGACAAGGCATTGGCAAATCACATTGGCGCATCGGTTGAGATTGCTTCACTCAAGGCCGCCAGACCTGCCGTCAAGGATCGCCTGATCGGCATCAGCGGAACAGCTTTCTTCGGTAACAGGGCATTGCAAAGTGCATTCCTCGACCGAAGTGGCCGCAGACACCAAGAGCACAAACGCGAGGATCGACGCGAGAAGCAAGAGTATAAGGGCCATGACAGACCCTCCACTGGACGCTCGATGCCATGATTGGCACGAGATCAAACGAGGGTTGCTTCAACGCCAGGCCGGTCTGCTTCAATGAGCCTGGATATTCGCGTCACGCCTGCTCCCGATCAATCACCATCATTGACCGCGCACTCGCTTGCGCATGTCCCGGCCTGATTGCAGCATATCTGCACCGTATACTCTCATTCGGGATAGCTTCGACATGTCCGGGCATCGCAAGAGCCAT
>JAGRMK010000263.1 GCA_020441345.1 Paracoccaceae bacterium | reverse complement strand
GCCTGCGTCAACGTCTGCCCGATGGGGATCGATATCCGTGACGGTCAGCAGCTGGCCTGCATTACCTGCGGCCTGTGCATCGACGCGTGCAACGACATCATGGACAAGGTCGGCAAGCCACGCGGCCTGATCGGCTACATGGCGCTGACCGACGAGACCCGCGAACGCGCCGGCCAGGAACCCAAGTCGATCTGGAAACACGTGTTCCGCGCCCGCACCATCGTTTACACGGTCCTTTGGGCCGGGGTTGGCGTGGCGCTGTTGGTGGCGCTGTTCATCCGCACGGATGTGGACATGTCCATCTCGCCGATCCGCAACCCGACGCATGTCGTGCTGTCTGACGGTTCGGTGCGCAATGCCTATGACATCCGCCTGCGCAACATGAACCAGGAGGCGCGCACCTTCCATCTCTCGGTTGCCGACAACGACGCAATCAACCTGACGATGGAAGGTATCGAGGGGCAGAACGTGCTGGTCGGGCCCGACGAACAACTCAACCAGCGCGTCTACCTGACGGCGGTGCCCAACTCTGACGAAGCCGCAGCGCCCAATACGCCGGTGCGGATCTGGGTATCGATTGTCGATGGCGAGGAACGCATATACGGTGAAACCGTGTTCAATGGCAGGGGACAGTGATGGCGAGTTCAGGACAACGGGAACTGACCGGGCGTGGTGTTCTGGCGATCACGGTCGGGGCGTTCTCGGTGATCATCGGTGTCAATCTGGTGATGGCCTATGTTGCGATCGATACCTTTCCCGGGCTTGAGGTGCGCAACTCCTACGTTGCCAGCCAGGGTTTCAACGACCGCCTGGCGCGCCAACGCGCGCTGGGCTGGACCACCGAGGCTGACCTCACGGGCGGCCAGTTGCGGGTGACGATCACCAATCCCAACGGCTCGGTCGCGTCGCTGTCCGACCTGGTGGTGACGCTGGGTCGCCCGACAACCGAGCGCGAGGACTTCAACCCCGAGATGCGGTTCGATGGCACCGGCTATGTCGCCGATGTCGATATCGATTACGGCAACTGGAACCTGCTGCTGTCTGCCAATGCTGCCGATGGCACCGAATACCGCCAGCGTATCGGGCTGATTCACCACCGTTGAGGGGCTCGGCATGAGCGACAACTCCATCGAAGTTCCGTCGGTCTCGGCCTGCCCGGCCTGCATGGCGACGCCTTCGGCGCTGGAGCGCGCGCGGGCCGCCGAGGCGGAAAAGGGCGCGCGCATCATGCTGTCAGTGCCCGATGCCCATTGCGCGCTTTGCATCTCGACGGTCGAGAGCGACCTGGAAAAGATGCCAGGCATCCGTTCGGCGCGGTTGAACCTGACGCTGCGCCGTGTCTCGGTCGATGCCGAGGCCGGCGTGACGCCGGATACGGTGATCGCACGCCTGGCAACGCTGGGCTATCCGGCCTATGAACTCGACGCCGGTGCCCTGTCGATGACGCAGACCGACAAGCAGGGGCGCGATCTGCTGATGCGGCTGGGGGTGGCCGGATTCAGCATGATGAACATCATGCTGCTGTCGGTTGCCGTCTGGTCCGGCGCGACGGATGCGACGCGCGACCTGTTCCATCTGATTTCCGCCGCCATCGCTGTGCCGACCGTCGCCTTTTCCGGGCAACCGTTCTTTCGCAAGGCGCTGGCCGGGGTCCGCGCCGGGCGGCTGGACATGGATTTTCCGATTTCGCTGGCGATCATCCTCGCCACCGCGATGTCGATCTATGAAACCTTCAACAGCGGCCATCACGCCTATTTCGACGCTGCCGTGATGCTGACCTTCTTCCTGCTGGCGGGGCGGTATCTCGATTTTCGCACCCGCGCCGTCGCGCGCTCGGCCGCGCAAGAACTGGCCGCGCTGGAGGTGCCGCGGGCGCTGCGGATCAACGGCGGCGTCGAGGAAACGGTTTCGGTCTCAACCCTGGCGATCGGCGATCTGGTGCTGGTGCGGCCGGGCGGGCGTATTCCGGTCGATGGCGTGATCGTTGCCGGCACTTCGGAACTGGACCGCTCATTATTGACCGGCGAGACCCTGCCGGTTTTCGCGGGCCCCGACCTTGTGGTCAGCGCGGGCGCGGTAAACCTGACCGGCCCTCTGACCGTGCAAGTCACCGCCGCGGGCAAGGACAGTTCGCTGCACCGCATGGCCGACCTGGTCGCGGTGGCCGAAAACGCGCGCAACAAATACACAACGCTGGCCGAACGCGCCGCGCGGCTCTATTCGCCAAGCGTGCATTTGCTGGCCTTTGGCGCCTTTGTCGTCTGGATGTGGATTACCGGCGGCGATGCGCGGTTGGCGTTGAACATCGCGGCGGCGACGCTGATCATCACCTGCCCTTGCGCGCTGGGCCTTGCGGTGCCCGCTGTGGTGACCGCCGCCTCGGGCAAACTGTTCCGCGCTGGTCTGCTGATCAAGGACGGCTCGGCACTGGAACGCTTGGCCGAGATCGATACCGTCGTCTTTGACAAGACCGGCACGCTGACGATGGGCACGCCCGAACCCGTCAACCTGTCGGATCTGACCCGCGAAGAACTGGAGGTCGCGGCCGCCCTGGGCGCGGCCTCGTCGCACCCGCTGGCCTTGTCGCTGGCCACCGCCGCGCGCGCGCAGGGGATCATACCGGTTACGCTGGACGATATCGCCGAAGTGCCCGGTCACGGTGTTCAAGCCAGCTGGCGCGGCGAACGTGTCCGGCTGGGCCGCGCCAACTGGGTCGGGGCCGAGGCGCTGGATGTGACCGCAGCCTATCTTGCCATCGGCGCCAAGGTTCCGCGCGCCATCGCCTTTGCCGACCGTCTGCGCGAGGGCGCCGAAGCGGCGGTTGGCGCCTTCAAGGCACAAGGCAAGCGCGTGCTGCTGATTTCGGGCGACGTGCCTGGCGCGGTGGGCGACCTGGCTGCCCGGTTGGGGATCGACGACTGGCAAGCCGAAGCCTTGCCACAAGACAAGGCCGACGCGATCGAATCGATGCAAGCACACGGACATCGCGTTCTGATGGTCGGCGACGGGCTGA
>JAGRMK010000262.1:2272-9556 GCA_020441345.1 Paracoccaceae bacterium | reverse complement strand
CATAGCCGAGCAGGACAACGAAAGCACCTGCATTACGAGGCCCAGGATGGACTTCATCGAAGCCCGGAGCAATGAGGGGGGCGAGACGCCCTGGCTGTGCCACGTGTCGCTGTTCAAGCCGCACTGGCCCTATATCGTGCCCGCCCCTTATCACGACATGTATGGTCCGCAAGATTTTCTGCCGGTCGTGCGCGCGCAGGCCGAACGCGAAACCGACCACCCGGTGCTCAAAGGGTTCCTGAATTCCCCGGCCAGCAAGGCGTTTTCACGCGACGATGTGCGCGACACGGTGCTGCGCGGCTATATGGGGCTGGTCAAGCAATGCGACGACCAAATGGGCGTTTTGTTCGACTGGCTCGAGGAAACCGGACGCTTGCAGGACACGATGATTGTCGTGACCTCGGACCACGGCGACTATCTGGGCGACCACTGGACCGGCGAGAAGATGTTCTTTCACGACACCTCGATCAAGGTGCCGCTGATCGTCTATGACCCCTCGTCCGAGGCCGACGCAACACGCGGCATGGTTTGCGATGCGCTGGTCGAATCCATCGACCTTGTGCCGACCTTCTACCAGGTGGCGGGCGGCGACCCGCACGACATCGACCATATCGTCGAGGGGTATTCGCTCTGTCCGATCCTGCACGGGGAAACCACGCAGACCCCGCGCGACGCCAGCTTTTGCGAATACGATTATTCGCATGCACCGCTGGCCGAGCGTCTCGGGCTGCATCCAGACGACGCGCGCATGTTCATGGTGGCCACGCGCGAGTGGAAGCTGATCCAGTTCGAAGGCGGGTTCCGCCCGGTGCTGTTCGATCTGGTGAACGATCCGCAAGAGCTGAACGATTTGGGACAAAGCCCTGACCATGCCGAGGTTATTGCCCAGATGCAGGACCGGCTGTTCGCCTGGACCCGCCGGCAATCGCAACGCGTCACGCGCTCGAATGCCGAGATCCTGGCGCAGCGGCGGTCATCTGGCGGGCTGGGGGTGATGATCGGGGTCGTGGATGCCGATGATGTCTCGCCCGAGGACAGCGCGAAGTATCGCGGGCACAAGGTAGCCGACCACCGCGCGTTGCGGTGAGGCAGCGCGCGATGCATCTGGCGTGACGTTGCGGGGCAGGGGGCGGCAAACCGCTTTGCCTGACACCCCGGTGCCTTGTCGGCGCGCTGCGGCGTGCTACTGTCGCCCCGATGCAAGACCAGAGGCGCGACAGGATGAAAACCCGATTGGAGGCCGCGTTCGGCCTTCTGCTTGCGCGGCCCATCTGGGTTGCGGCGCTGCTTTTCTTGTTGACCGCCGTTGCCGGATGGCAGGCCACGAAGCTGCAAGTTGCGGTGAACCTGTCGGGGCTGATCGGCCCCCAGACCGAAGGCGCGCGCGCGATTCGCGATTATGAGACCCGGTTCGAGCCGATCCGCGCCGAAGAGGTGCTGCTTGTTACCGCGCCCGATTTCGGCGCGGCGCAGGCGCTGGCGGATTTCGAGAACCTGATTCTGGAACTGCAATTCGTCGAGGGCGTCGAGGCGGTCATCAGCCTCGCCGGCTTGCCCGCGCCGGGGCGCGACGGTGCCTGGCTGTCCGGGCCCGAATTGGCCGATCTGGCGCCTGCCGCGCGCCTGACCCGGATGCGCACCGAGAACCCGCTGGCGGCGCAATTGATCTCTGAGGATCTGACGGCGGCGGTGGTGGTGATCATCCCGCAACCTGGCGTGCCCGGTGACGGGCTGGTGGCCGACCTGTTGCAGGCCGCGCAAGCGGCTCCGGCGCTGACGGTGCACAGCGTCGGATTGTCGGCGGTGCAGCGCGCGATTGCTGCCGAACTGATCCATGACCTTGAGGTTCTGACCCCTGGCGCGGTTGCGCTCTGCCTGCTCTTGTCGCTGGTCCTGTTTCGCAGTTGGCGCGCGGTGACGGTGATCGCGCTGCCGCCGATCGTCGGGCTGGTTTGGTTCCTGGGGTGGCTGGGGGCCACCGGAACCGCGGTGGACCCTGTGATGGGCGCTCTGCCGGTCTTGCTGATCGTGCTCGCGTTTTCCGACAGCATTCATGTCTATCATGCCGGGTTGCAAACCGTGCAGGGCGATGCCGACCGGCCCCGTGCGCTGGCGCGCGCGCTGGCCGAAACCGCCCCGGCGGCGGCGATGACCTCGATCACCACGCTGATCGCCTTCGCGTCCCTGTCGCTGCCGGATTCGCCCTCGTTGAACACCATGTCGACCTCGGGCATGGCGGGCATGGCGCTAAGCCTGGCCGCCGTTCTGCTGCTGACACCGGTGCTGATGTGGGCTCTGGGGGTGCCGCGTGCTGGAATGCGCGCACCGGGCCTGTTCAACGCCATCGTGCCACCGGCGCAGGCGATGGCACGGACCGGGCGGCTGGTCCCGGTCTTGACGCTGGTGGTTCTGGGCGGATTCTGGGCGCTGCAATCGCAGTCCCAGGTCGGGTTTCGATACGCCGACTATTTGCCCCGCGGCGCCGAGGTCAGCACCGCGCTGGCGCGGATGGAGGCCTCGGGGCTGGGGTCCGACCGGATGTTCGTGATCGTCGAGGGCGATCCGGCCGATCCGCTTGCAAAGGTGCGCGCGGCGGTCGCGGCGATCTGGGGCGAGGGGCGCACTGCCTGGACCGAGGGCGAGGCCGGTGCGCGGATGTTGGCCCGGATGCAGTCGCGCGACGGGCTGGCGCATGCGTTGCCCGTGCAACTGCCGATCGCCGCGCGCGATGTGCGTGCCGACACCGCCCTGACCGCCTTGCGCGCGGATCTGACCGGCGCCGGGCTGGACGATGCCACACGGATCATCGGACCGGGCCATGCGCTGCTGACCGAAGGCCCCCGGCTGGTGGAAAACCTGCGCCTGGGGCTCTACGCGACGATTGCCGCGATCACTCTGCTGGTGGCGGTTGTCTATCGCTCGGCACGGCTGGCGATGGTGGCGATGATCGTGAACCTGATTCCCATCCTGGGGGTCGAAGCCTGGCTGGTGCTGATCGGCCGCGAGTTGACGATCATGAATGTGATCGCCCTGACGATTGCCTTTGGTATCGCGGTGGACGATACGCTGCATTTCCTCAATCGCTACCGGTTGACCGCCGAGGGGCCGGTGGCGGGCCGCGTGACCCGGGCTCTGGCAGAAGCGGGGCCGCCAATGGCGGCAACGACGCTGATCTTGCTGGCCGGGCTTGTCGTCACGTTGACCTCGGCGTTGCCCGGGCTGGCGGTCTATGGGGGGCTGATCGCGTTGGCGGTGTTGCTGGCGCTGATGGCTGACCTCTTTCTTTTGCCCGGCCTGATCAGATGGAGCATGAAATGATCAAGATCTTGACCGTCATGGCGCTTTTCCTGCCCGGCCCGCTGGCGGCCTTGACCATCGACCAGATGCTTGGCACCTGGTCCGGCGATGGCGTTGCCGCGCATCCGGGCGAGCCTGCGGGCCGATTCCGCTGCCGGATCGAGCTGCGGTCGCAGGGCGGCGGCACGGCGCTGTTCTCGGGGCGGTGCGCGACCACACAGGGGCAGCAGTCGTTCACCTATCTGGTTATCGAAAGCGCGGACGGAACCGTGACGGCGCAGAACCGATCGCAACCGCTCGACAGCTTGCCCGCCCGGTTGAGCGGCCAGTCCAGTGCGGGAACCGTGCATTTCGAGGACAACCTGGACCGCATGTTCGAGCTGAAGCTCGAGGGCAATCGTCTGCGGCTGCGCATCCAGGGCGACAGCGGCGGGCGTCCGACGCGGGGCGAGGCGTTTCTGACGCGGCAGAATTGATCACGCGTTTCGCTTTCCATTCCCGCCCTTGCACCCTATAGCCCTTCGGACCAGCGGGATGACCCCGCACTTGCGAGGTTGAATGAACATCATCACCACGACCGAAGCCCTTGCCGCGCTCTGCGCCGAGGCGGCGTCAGAACCCTATGTCACGCTCGATACCGAATTCCTGCGCGAACGCACTTATTACGCCAAGCTGTGCCTCGTGCAGATGGCCCTGCCAGGCAAGGGGCCAGAGCGCGCCTATATCATCGACCCGCTGGCCGAAGGCCTGTCGCTGGATCCGCTGCTGGAGCTGATGCGCAATCCGTCGGTTGTAAAGGTGTTTCACGCCGCGCGGCAGGATCTGGAAATCTTCTTTGTCGATGGCGGGGTGATCCCGCAGCCGCTGTTCGACACCCAGATCGCGGCGATGGTCTGCGGCTTTGGCGAACAGGCCGGTTACGAGACGCTGGTGCGCAAGATCGTGCGCGCGCCGCTCGACAAGGCGTCACGGTTTACCGACTGGTCGCAGCGCCCGCTGACCGACGCGCAACTGAAATACGCGCTCGACGATGTCACCCATCTGCGCCAGATCTACGAGCACCTGTCGGCCGACATCCGCAAGAGTGGCCGCGAAACCTGGGTCGCCGAAGACATACAGACGCTGACCACGCCCGACACTTACATCACCCACCCCGAAGACGCCTGGCAGCGTATCCGCACACGCGGGCAGTCGGGCAAGTTCCTTGCGGTGGTGCGTGAACTGGCGCGGTTCCGCGAGGACTACGCGCAAAGCCGCAACATCCCACGGTCGCGGGTCTACAAGGACGACGCGCTGCTGGAGCTGGCTTCGACCAAACCGTCCAGCATCGAGGCGCTGGGCCGGTCGCGGTTGCTGCTGCGCGAAGCGCGGCGCGGCGACATCGCCGAGGGGATTCTGGACGCGGTGAAGACCGCGCTGGCGCTGCCGCAGTCTGAATGGCCGCGCGCCGCGACCGAAGACGAGCAGTTGCAGGTCAACCCGGCGCTGGCCGATCTGTTGCGCGTGTTGCTGAAGGCCAAGGCCGATGAATCGGGCGTGGCGCAACGGTTGATCGCCCCCACCAGCGAACTGGACGCCATTGCAGCGGGCAAGCGCGATCTGCCCTGTCTGAAGGGGTGGCGCGCAGAGTTGTTCGGCAATGACGCACTACGCCTGTGCGCCGGTGAACTGGCCCTGACCGCCAAGGGCCAACAGGTGCGTCTGATCGAAATCCCGCGCTGAGAAACGGCGCGTTCCGTGATGGAAAAAGGGGGCCGCGGCCCCCTTTCTGGATGCTCAGCAGCCAAAACCCGCCATCAGCGGCGCGCGCGGCGGCTGTTGGTTTCGCCGATCACGACAACCTCGGCGATTGTGTCCAGCAAGGCATCGGGCAGGGTGTAGACCGCGACCAGCGTGTGCGACCGGACACCGGCATCCGGGACGGGCTCGCGCGGTGCGGCGGCGACGAAGCGCAGCGTCAGCACACCACCTTGCGGGCGGCCATGGTTTTCGGCGATCAGTTCCGTGTCCCACCAGCCGGCGGTCGGGGTGACGGCCTCGGCCCGCACCAGGGCGCCGGACGATGTGCGTTCGATGCTCAACGCCGAGACTTGCGCGACAAGCGGCCGATTGTCCACGACGGTAGAAACCGGACCCAGATCGCGCACCTCCTCTTGCGAGTCGCCGAACCAGTTGCGCGGATTGATCCGCGAGTCGCGAATCGAGCCGCAGCCGGAAACGGCAAGCGCCGTGATCAGCAAGGCCACAAACGGTAGTCTCATGCGGGTCCCTTTCGATTGCGGAGCGCGCTTCTGGGTAACGCACCCCGGCGGTTTTGAAAAGCCTGACCGGGGGGGTGGGGCAATCTCCGCGACGCAGGCGGGGCTGGACGTTTGCGGCGCACAGGCCTAGGTCTTGGGCGGACTCAAGTTGGACCGGCGGGGGGAACCCCTGGCATGCGGAGGCACGATGGCGCAGGAAGACTTTGATGAAATCGCCGAAACCTTCGCGTTTCTGGACGACTGGGAAGACCGCTATCGCCATGTCATCGAGATGGGCCGTGACTTGGCTCCCATGGACGATGCGCTCAAGGTTCCGGCGAACAAGGTCGACGGTTGCGCCAGCCAGGTCTGGCTGTTCCCGCGCATCGACGGGCAAGGTCCGGCGGCTCGTTTCGATTTCCTGGGTGATTCGGACGCGATGATCGTCCGCGGGCTGATCGCGGTGCTGCACGCGCTTTTTGCCGGGCGCCCGATGGCCGAAATTCCGGGCATCGATGCGAACGCTGAACTGGCGCGTTTGGGACTGGATGCGCATCTGTCCTCGCAACGCTCGAACGGTGTGCGCGCGATGGTGGAGCGCATCCGCCTGGTCGCTGCCGCGCATCTGGACGGGCGCGATGGCTGATCCTGTCCTTCTGGCGCAAATGGTGGTGCTGCTGGCGGTGATTGGGGCCGTCGCCGGGGTGATTGCCGGGTTGCTGGGCGTCGGCGGGGGCATCGTGCTGGTGCCCGCGTTTTTCTACGCGTTCACGGCGCTGGGCTATGACGGGCCAAACCTGATGCAGGTGTGCCTTGCGACCTCGCTGGCGACGATCATCGTCACTTCGGTGAAATCCGTGCGCGCGCACAACAGGCGCGGCGCTGTGGACTGGGGCATCCTTCGGGGCTGGGGGCCGTGGATCGCGCTGGGCGCGGTTGTCGGTGTCATCGCGGCCAGCGGCCTGCGCTCGGTGTTCTTGCAGGCGATCTTTGGCATTCTGGGGCTCAGCGTCGGGCTTTACCTGGCGTTTGGCCGCCAGGACTGGCGACTGGGCGCGGCGATGCCCAAGGGCGCGGGCCGCACGATCACCGGCGGCGTCATGGGGTTCTTGTCGGTGCTGATGGGGATTGGCGGGGGATCGTTCGGCGTGCCGCTGATGACGCTGTTCGCGGTGCCGATCCATCGCGCGGTGGCCACGGCCGCGGGATTCGGCGTGATCATCGCTGTGCCCTCGGTCGCCGGGTTCCTGTTGATGAGCCCGGAGTCGCCACCGCCCTATACGTTGGGCGCGGTGAACCTGCCGGCCTTCGGACTGGTCATTGCGATGACGCTGATCACGACGCCCTGGGGCGTCAAGCTGGCGCATGCGATGGACCCGAAACCGTTGAAACGGGTGTTTGCGGCGTTCATCATGGTGATGGCCGCGAACATGCTGCGCAAGGCGCTGGGGTTCTGACGCTCAGCTCTGGTTTAGCCGTGCCTCGCGCCCGCCGCGCCGCTTTTTCAACTGCCCGGCCCGTTCGGGCAGTTCGGCCATCAGCGCGCGGCGCTGTTCGGGCGCCATGCGCGACCAGTCCGCAATCTCGTCCAGTGTCCGATAGCAGCCCGCGCAGAGTCCGATCTTGGGGTGGATCACGCAGATCTTCACACAGGGGCTGTCGATCTCGTTTCGTGCCCAGAGCGGATCGTTCGCGAGGTCGTTCATGAGCAAGGTCCAGATCGTTGCACAGGGCAGGGGGCGGGCGC
>JAGRMK010000262.1:0-2152 GCA_020441345.1 Paracoccaceae bacterium | reverse complement strand
TTGGCGCGCGAGGTGTCGAAATCCAGCAACGCGCGCTCGGCGGCCACGGTGCTCAAGCGCTCGTCCCAGAATCCGATCGGCAGATCGACCAGGCCCGCGAGGTTGCGCGCAAAGGCCCGTGTCGATTGGCAGCGCGGCCCTTCCGAGCCGTCCATGTTCAACGGCAGCCCCAGAAGGAACCCCGCGATCCCCCGCGCCCGCGCAATCTCCACAAGCCGCGCGGCATCCAGCGTGAATTTCTTGCGCCGCACGGTTTCCAGCGGCGTCGCCACCATCCGGCGCAGGTCCGACACGGCGACGCCGATGGTCTTTTCCCCCAGGTCGAGCCCCGCCAGCGCGCCCGCCGGCGGCAAGGCCGCGACGAATTCCGAGGTGTCACCGAAAACGGCCATCCGGGTTACTCCGTGGCGCCAAGTTGCGCGGCGGCGGCATCGATGAGGGTCAGCGCCTCGGCATTGCCGGCGAAGACCAGCCGTGCCTCGCCCAGGATTGCGCGTGCCCGGTCGGCCTGGCCCAGCACCCCCAGCGCGCCGATCAGCCGCGCCCATTCCTCAGGCGTGCCGCCCTGGTTGGCGAGACGCGCCGCCAGCCCCTCGACCATGCCGCCGATCATCCCCTGGCGGTCCTCGTCGCTCATACCGGCTGCGGCCTGCATGTCGGCGGCCGAAGGTCCGCGCAACCCCTGCGTGGCCAGCGGAGGCAGGGTATAGCGCACGCCTGCGATCTCGGCGAGCTGCTCGATCTCGCTGCGGATGATCGGCACCCAGGGGTCTTCGGGGCCGCTATCCTCCAGCAACCCGCGCCACAGACGGAAGGTCAGATCCGGGCGCCCGGTCTGCCCCAGGCTGAGACCCAGATAGTAGCGCGCCGGGCCGTTGGTCGGATCGCGCTGCAACACGCGCTCCAGCACCACCTCGGCCTCGGGCGAGACCGCGCCGCCCGCCGCCTGCACCATGGTTTCGGCAAGCGCGATCATGTCCTCGACCGGGGCTTCGGCGCCCTGGAGTTCGATCACCTGCACCCAGGCGGCGGCAGACGCGGCGAAATTTCCGAGGTTGGCCTCGTTGCTCGCCAGCAGCCGCTGCCCGCGCAGATCGCCAGGGCGTTCGGTCAGCGCCGCGCGCAATTGGGTCATCAGTTCCAGATACTGCGCATCGGGCTGCGGCAGGGGCGGGCGGTTCGGGCTGACCTCCCAGGCGGCTTCCAGATCGCTTTGCGACGGGCGTTCGGCCCGCACCTGTTGCGCCTCGGCAAAGCGCAGGGCCAGCGGCCGGTCGGGCATCAACGGCGCCCCGGCATACCAGTAGAACGCCAGAGCCCCCAGGGGCATCGCCAACACCAGCGCCAGGGCCAGCCCGCGCATCGCACGCGGAGATTGGCGCAGGTCGGTTTTCGCCAGCTTGTCGGCATCCAGAAGGCGCCGCGCGGTTTCGGCGCGCAGGCGCCCGGCCTCGTCCTCGGTCACCAGGCCGCGGCCCAGATCGCGCTCGATCTCGCGCAGCTGGTCGGCGTAGATCCGCATCTCGCGTTTCTCGCCCGCGTCGGCGCGCTGCAGGGCTGCTCCGCGCCGCAGGGCCAGCACCGCCAGAATCACCACGATCAGCGAAATCGCCACCGCCGGAAGCCAAAATGACCACAAAGCGCCAAGTGCCATGTCTTCTCCTGTTTGCTGGCCAACCCTTACTGTCTTGCTGGCCGATAAAAAAGTGAAACTGCACTCAACTTCCCGCGACATAGCGTGTCAAACGGGCGTAGGGGCGCGACAGATCCGCCCATCTTGAAGCAGTTGTCGGTTTTCGCCGCATTGTGCCGCTTGCAGCCAAGGGTTAAACCCGCCCCCATTCCATGACCGAGCCGGACGCGCCGCATCGCGTGGCCCAGCTTGCAGTCCAGCACGGGGAGATGTCTCGATGAGACGATATTCTGTTTTTGCCATCGCCCGCGAAGCGATGCGTCAGCACAACGGATGGGACCGAGCCTGGGCTTCCCCGGAACCCAAGACCCATTATGATGTCGTCATCGTGGGGGCCGGCGGGCATGGTCTGGCGACAGCATACTACCTGGGCAAGGTATTCGGGATCACCAATGTGGCGATCATCGAAAAGGGCTGGCTGGGCGGCGGCAACACGGGCCGCAACACGACGATCATCCG
>JAGRMK010000261.1 GCA_020441345.1 Paracoccaceae bacterium | reverse complement strand
GGCCTGACCTGGGGCTATGAGAACCGCACCACCTGTTTCCGCGTGGTCGGCCACGATCCGCGCAGCCTGCGGGTGGAAAACCGCCTGCCGGGTGCCGATACCAACCCCTATCTGACCGTCGCCGCGACCGTCGCCGCCGGGGTCGATGGCATCCTCAACAAGATCGAGCCCCGGCCCGAGGTGATCGGCAACGGCCATGCCGCCGCCGCCGAGGGCCCCGATTTCGCCCGCTCCATGCCCGAAGCGATCGAACGGTTGCGCGGCTCTGCCTTTGCCCGTGACTGGCTGGGCGACCGGTTTGTCGATGCGTTCAGCGCCACGCGGCAAAGCCAGCTTGACCAGTTCGCGCAAAAAGTGCCCGATGTGGAACTGCAACGCTTCTTCGATCTGGGGTGATCATGACCGACCTGCGCCAACAGTTCATCGAAGGCATGTCGCGCGCCGCGACCTTCGTTTCGGTCGTCACCACCGACGGCGAGGGCGGTCGCCATGGCGTCACCGTCAGTTCGATGACCTCGGTTTCCGCCGATGGCCCGGCGCCATCGCTGCTGATCTGCGTGCACCAGCAAAGCCCCGCCGCGACCGCGATCCTGCGCAACCGGGGATTTTGCGCGAACCTGCTGGCGGACGACCAGCAGCAGCTTTCGGATATCTTTTCGGGCCGGTTCAAACCCGCCGAGGGCGACCGGTTCTCGGCGGTTGACTGGGCACCCGGCGCGCGCGGCCAGCCGGTGCTGGCCCGCGCCTCGGCGGCGTTCGAATGCACGCTGACCACCGCGCTCTTGTGCGAAACGCATTACATCATCGTCGGCGCGGTGACGGGCGTCGATCTGAGCGAGCGGACCGACGCGCTGCTTTACGGGCAGCGCGCCTATCGCCGGGCGATCAAGCTCTAGACCCCCGGCTGCGGGATATGCGCCGTGGCCTCGATCTCGATCAGGGCTTCGTCCTCGATCAGATCCTTGATGACCAGCATCGACATCGCCGGGAAATGCCTGCCCAGCACCCGGCGATAAGCCTGCCCGACCTCGCGCTGATGGGCCAGGTATTCGGCCTTGTCCTTGACGAACCAGGTCAGGCGCGCGATGTCGCTGGCCTGCCCGCCCGCCGCCTCGACGATAGTCAGGATATTGCGCAGCGTCTGTTCCATCTGGCCGATGAAATCCTTGGCCTCAAAGACCTTTTCCGCGTTCCAGCCGATCTGTCCGCCGATGTGCAGCGTGCCGTCACTGGCCAGCATTCCATTGGCATAACCCAGCGCGGGCGCCCAACCTTCGGGCTGAATCTCTTTCAAGGGCATGGCTTTTCTTTCTTTCTGGACTCTGGGGCGTCAGGGCGCATCGCGCAGCCGGAACCGCTGGATCTTGCCGGTTTCGGTTTTTGGCAGCGCCTTTGTGAACACGATCGAACGCGGGTATTTATAGGGGGCAATCAACGCCTTGACGTGGTCTTGCAGGCTTTTCACCAACAACTCGGTCGGCTCATACCCCACATTCAGCACGACATGCGCCTGGACGATATTGCCGCGCGCCTCGTCCGGGGCACCGATCACCCCGCATTCGGCCACCGCGTCATGCCGCAAGAGCGCCGCCTCGACCTCGGGCCCGGCAATGTTATAGCCCGCCGACAGGATCAGGTCGTCATTGCGGGCGACAAAATGGAAATAGCCGTCCTCGTCCTGCTTGAACGCATCGCCCGAGATGTTCCATCCGTTCTGCACGTATTCCGCCTGCCGTTCGCCGCGCAAATAGCGGCAGCCGGTAGGCCCGCGCACCGCCAGCCGCCCGGCCTCGCCGCGCGGCAGGTCCTGGCCGTCGTCGCCGATCACCTTGGCCTCGTAGCCCGTCACCGGCTTGCCGGTGCAGGCGGGGCGGTGATCGTCAAAGCGGTTGGTGATGAAGATGTGCAACATCTCGGTCGCGCCGATCCCGTCCAGCATCGGCTTGCCGGTCTTTGCGCGCCATTCCTCATAGACCGGCGCCGGCAGGGTCTCGCCCGCCGAAACCGCCGCCCGCAGCGACGACAGGTCCGCACCCTTGTCCATCGCCGCCAGCATCGCGCGATAGGCGGTCGGCGCGGTGAAACAGACGGTCGCCTTGAATTTCTGGATGATCTCGATCATGTTCGGCGGCGTCGCCTG
>JAGRMK010000260.1 GCA_020441345.1 Paracoccaceae bacterium | reverse complement strand
GCGGTGGTGGTGCCGTCACCGGCTTCGTCGTTGGTGCGGCTGGCCACTTCCTTGACCATCTGCGCGCCCATGTTCTCGAACTTGTCGGACAGTTCGATTTCCTTGGCGACGGTAACGCCGTCCTTGGTGATGCGCGGCGCGCCGAACGACTTGTCGATGACCACGTTACGGCCCTTCGGACCCAGCGTGACCTTGACGGCGTCAGCCAGGATGTTGACGCCCTTGAGCATCTTGTTGCGGGCGTCGGTGTCGAATTTGACTTCTTTAGCCATTTTTAAGGGGCTCCTTGAATGGGGTGGCGGAAAGCGGACGGATCAGACGGATCAGGCGATCACGCCGAGAATGTCGCTTTCCTTCATGATCAGCAGCTCTTCACCTTCGAGGGTGATTTCGGTGCCCGACCATTTGCCGAACAGGATGCGGTCGCCAACATTGACGTCCAGCGCAATGCGGTCGCCGTCCTCGTCGCGCAGACCGGTGCCGACGGCGACGATTTCACCCTCGGCGGGCTTTTCCTTGGCGGATTCGGGGATGATCAGACCACCCTTGGTCTTTTCATCGCTGGCGACACGGCGGACCAGCACGCGGTCATGAAGGGGCTTGAAGGCCATCTGTGAACACTCCCTAGGGTTCAGTTCTGAAAACTCTTAGCACTCGCTGTTGGTGAGTGCTAACGACGCTCAGATAGGCAGAGAGGAAAATCCTGTCAACACGCGGACCGGAAAAAAAATATATATTGCCGCCCTTGCCAGATGGCCATTCCGACCCGGTTCTGCGCAATTTCGCGGGACGCAGGCCGTCAGGGGTGATCGGCGGTGTCGCACATACCGGCAAACCGGACAAGGACACCGGGGCAGAGCCGTTCGACCTCGGCCTCGGGCATCGGGGCCCCATCGGGCATGACGCAGCGTGTCGCCCCGTCGCTGCGCAGTAGCAGGGCCAGCGGGCGCTTGTCCGCCCAGACCGAGACCCCGGAATTGCGCGCAACCGGCACCACCGTAACCCGGCACAACGCCGCGACCGCCACGCCCCGCGCCCGGACCACCGGGTCCAGAACCAGGCTCACGGCTGCACCGCGCGGCGCGGGCCGAACCCGGCCCAGCCAAACCGCAGCACCGGCCCCAGCAACCGCACCGGCACCACCGACAGCGTGCAGTCGAGATCCGCCACCAGACAAGCGCGGGTGAAATCGGGGTCCAGCCGCAGACGATCGCGCAACGGCAGGGTCAGCGGGATCAGATAGCCATAGAGCTGCCCGGTTTCCGCCGGATCGTCGAACCCGAAGCGGCAGGTTCCCCGACAGCTTTCAACCCGTATCTGCCCGAGCCCGGCGCGCAGAAACCGAGGCGTCGCACGCAAGAGGCGCATCGCGCGCGCTCGGTCCATCGCCGCGAAATCAGGCGTTTCAGCCGGCGTTTCGGGCACCGAGGTTTCCGGCTGAGGGGTATCGGGCAAGGCTGGACGGTCGGTGTCGATCAACGACCAAACCGGCACGATCCCCCCCAACAGCCCCAGCCCGACACGCAGCCGCGCCGGTGCCGATTGCGCCCGCACAATCAGCTGCACCGGCAGGACCAGCACCGACACAAGCAGCACGCCAAGAACCAGGCTCAGACCAGCCAGCGCCCAAAGCAGGATGCTCACGCGGCACCGTCACCGTCATCGTCGCTGTTCTTGCCGCCCGATTTGGTGCCCGATTTGGTGCCGGTGCGTTTGGAAACCTCGCGTCCCGCCGAGCGCATGACCTTCAAAGCGGTCTCGCCGACCACATCGGCCAGCCCCGCCGCCATGCCCTTGATCCCCTCGACGCGCGCGCCATTGGCGTCGATGATCACCGCACCGACCGGCTTGATGCCGCCACCCGCGCCCGCCGCGCCGCCGTTGCCCGCAGTAGCCCCCTCGCCACCCGCACCGCCCGCCGCGCCGAACCCGAATCCATAGCTGACAATCGGGATCACCGTGCCATTCTCGCGGTCGATGGGTTCGCCCAGCACGTTGCGAGCGTTCAACAGCTTTTCCAACTCTTCGACCGTGCTCTTCATCAGACGTTCGACAGTTTCCATGACATCCCCCTTGGTTGTCGGTTGGATCAATGCGTATTCTACCCTCAATATAGGGGCTTGCGCCCCGCTTTTCATCCGCCGCGTCCACCCTGCCCCAGAACAAGACCCCGATCCATGGCCGATCCCTTTGTCATTGCCGCGCTGCCCTGCGGGCCCGGAACCCTGGCGTTGTGCCCGTTGCCGGGGCGCGGCGGGGCGTTCGAAGCCGATATGGCGCAGATCCGGGCCTTCGCGCCGGATCTGCTGGTGTCGATGACCGAAACCGCCGAGAGGACGGCGCTTGGTGCCACCGAATTGCCGCAGGCGCTGGCACGCGCCGGCGTCGGCTGGCGGCATTTTCCGGTCACGGACTTCGGCACCCCGCCGCCCGATGCGGACTGGGCCGGGATCGCAACCGACGCACACCGGATCCTGGCGCGTGGCGGGCGGGTGCTGACGCAGTGCCGCGGCGGGTTGGGGCGTTCGGGGATGGTCGCGCTGCGGTTGATGATCGAAGCGGGCGAAGACCCCGATGCGGCACTGGCGCGGCTGCGCGCCGTCCGCCCCGGTGCCGTGGAAACCGACGCCCAGGCCGCATGGGCACGTGCGCCAATTGGAGGACCGACATGACCGACACCCTTCTGCGCCAACTGACCGCCTGGCGCCACGATCTGCACCGGCACCCCGAGTTCGGCTTTGCCGAACAGCGCACGGCGCGTTTCGTGGCGCGCGCCCTGCGCGACATGGGGATCGCCGTCACCGAGGGTGTGGGCGGCACCGGCGTGGTCGGCAGCCTGACACGCGGCAAGGGCAACCGGGCGATCGCGCTGCGTGCCGACATGGATGCGCTGCGCATCCCCGAGGCGACGGGCCTGCCCCATGCCTCGACGGTGCCGGGGGTGATGCATGCCTGCGGACACGACGGGCATACGGTGATGCTGCTGGGTGCGGCGCAGGTTCTGGCGCAAGAGGGCGGTTTCGACGGCACCATCCGCTTTCTGTTCCAGCCGGCCGAGGAATGGGGACGCGGTGCGCAGGCGATGCTGGACGACGGATTGATGCAGCGGTTCCCCTTCGACGAGGTGTTCGGACTGCACAACATGCCCGGCCTGCCGCTTGGCCATCTGGAAACCCGGCCTGGCCCGCTCATGTCCGCCGAGGATATCTTCGAGATCACGCTGCGTGGGCAAGGCGGCCATGCCTCGCGCCCGCATCAGATCCGCGAGGCGATGGTCCCGGCCTGCGCGCTGGTGCTGGAGTTGCAGACCATCGTCGCGCGCCGCCTCGACCCGGCGGATATCGCGGTGGTGTCGGTCACGGAACTGATCACCGATGGCACCCGCAACGCGCTGCCGGGCACGGCGCGCATCCTGGGCGATTGCCGCAGCTTCCGCCCCGAGGTCTCGGCCCGGATCGAGGCCGAGATGCGCCGCATCGCCACCGCCATCGCCGAAGCCCACGGCGTGACCGCCGAGCTTGCCTATTCCCGCGAATTCGTTCCGCTGGTCAACGACCCGGCACTGACGGCGGCAATGCTGGTGGCCAGCGCGGCGGTATCGGATGCCGTGACCGAACGCGCGACACCGATGACCGCGTCCGAGGATTTCGCACGGTTCCTCGACCACGTGCCTGGCTGTTTCGCCTATATCGGCAATGGCGAAGGCTCCGCGCCCCTGCACGCGCCGCAATACGATTTCAACGATGCAGCGCTGTTGCACGGGGTCGCGGTGCATGCCGCCATCGCAAGGGCACGGTTGCCGACGAGCGCGGCTTGACGCCACCGGATCGCGGTGCGCGGGGTCAGTCGGGCAGCGCGCCGTCCCAGTCCGCCAACCCTTTCTTTCCGTCGGGGCTCAGCCGGTAGACGCCCGTCGTGACCTTTTCGAACCAGCCGTAGTGATTGGCAGCCATCAGCCGGGTGGCCACCGGCACGCCGGTATCCTTGGCCACGGCTGCGCCCTTGGACGGGCCGTACTCCGCCAGATAGGCCGCGCATCTGAGCGCGTCCTGCCGGTAGCCGGTGACGATCCCGTGCCGGGTCGCACCGCCCGCGTTTGGGTCGCCCTGGCGGCGCGCGAACTCGGTTTCGATGCGCTTGCGGCGGGGTTTCGACTGTCGGGGCGCGTAGGGACCGGGCTCGGCCAGAATCTCGACGAATCCGTCGCGCGCCCGCACCGTCAGCAGCCCCAGCCCCAATCGACGGCTCAGGGCGGTGTTGTCCTTGATCATCCGCCGCGCCGCGCGCCCCTCGGGGCGCAGCACCGCCAGAAAGACCTGCGGTGTGATTTTCAGCCGCTCGATCCCCTGGTGGTAGAGCGTCAGCGAGAACTTCAGCTTCATTTCGACAATCACCGGTTCCGGCCCGCCCATCGCCACCAGGTCGGCCGCGCCGATTTCACCCTTCACCTCAAGGCCCCGCGCCTCGAAAAACGCCTTCAACGGGGGGTAAAGATCGGATTCGCGCTGCATCGGCTCACGTTAGCGACGGACAGCCGCCCGCCGCAAGGGCGATGCGGCGCCCTGCCTCTTTTCCTGCGGCGCACGCTTGCCTATAAGGCGCGCAACCCCGCAACCCATTTGACGGAATGCCCCCATGACCACGCTTGTTCTCGGCCACAAATCCCCTGACACCGACTCGACCGGCTCGCCGCTGATCTGGGCCTGGTATCTGTCGCAGGTGCAGGGCACGCCCGCCCGCGCCGTGCTGCTGGGCGAACCCAACACCGAGGCCGCGTTCATGCTGCGCCGCTGGGGGCTGGACAAGCCCGAGATCATCGCAGACGTTGAACCCGGCCAAAAGGTCGTCATCGTCGACACCAACAACCCGGCCGAATTGCCCGACGGCATCAGCGCCGCCGATATCCGCGCGATCATCGACCATCACAAGCTGGTCGGCGG
>JAGRMK010000259.1:1170-3536 GCA_020441345.1 Paracoccaceae bacterium | reverse complement strand
TTCCACCAGATATGGCGCGGCCCGTTCAGCGTGTCGCCGCCCAGCACGATCAGCCGCGCGCCCTCTGGCCCGGCCTGTAGCGTGATCGCGTCACCGGGACGAAAGACCATCATGCGCCCGGCCTCGAACCGGTCGCCCGCGACGTCGATCGCGCCTTGCAACACATGCACGCCGCGGTCTTCGTGATCATCGGGCAGCGGGATCAGCGCGCCCGGCTTTAGCACGACATCCGCCTGAAACAGCGCGCCATGCACCCGCGCGGGGGCTCGTTCACCCCAGGCTTGTCCCAGCACAAGCCGCGCCGTCACACCACGGTCACGCAGCAGCGGCAGGGCTTGCGCGCCGTGATGCTCGAAACTCGGCGCGCTGTCTTCATGGCTCTCGGGCAACGCGACCCACGTCTGCACCCCGAACAGATCGTGGGGCGCGCGGCGGGCCTCTGGCCGGGTGCGCTCGGAATGGGTCACGCCGCGCCCGGCAACCATCCAGTTGACCGCGCCAGGGGTGATGACCTGGTTTGTGCCCAGACTGTCGCGGTGCTGAAAATGCCCGTTGAACAGATAGGTCACGGTGCCCAGCCCGATATGCGGATGCGGGCGCACGTCGATGCCTTGCCCGGTCAGGAATTCGGCCGGGCCGATCTGATCGAAAAAGACAAAGGGCCCGACCATGCGCCGCCCCGGCGCGGGCAAGGCGCGGCGCACCTCGAAACCGCCGATGTCACGGGCGCGCGGAACGATCACGGTTTCCAGCACGTCGGGATTGGTGGTCAGCGGTCCGGCACCAAGGGTGGGAGTCCAGCTCATCGACAGTTCTTTCCCAGTTTCATCTCTTGCCCGGTGTCATCGCCTCAAGAGGTAGACCGATTGCCAGGCGGGTAAAGCCGTCACTCCTCGCGGCGGAACAGGCCGCGCGGCTGTGGCGGCGGCAGACGCGCGCCGCGCCGCCGCACCACCGGCACCGAAAACCCGGCCGTGGGATGTGGCGGCAATCCGTGAAAGCGCTTCCAGAACATAGCCCCGCCGCGCCGCCGCCAAAGCCGCGCGGTCAGCGCAACACCGGTCAGAAACCCGCCGATATGCGCCCAGAACGCGATCGAGGAACTGCCCGAAGTCGTCGACAACCCGCCCAGAACCTGCAACGCGAACCACAGGCTCAAGAGCAGCCAGGCCGGAACCGCCACAACCCGCAACACGACCACCAGATAGAACAGCAGATCGACCCGCGCACGCGGGAACATCAGGAAATATCCGCCCATCACCCCGGCCACGGCACCCGACGCCCCGGCAATCGGCACCGGGCTGAGAAACGCGGACACATACTGCATCAGCACCGCGACCAACCCGCAGACCAGGTAGAACGCGAGAAACGGCAGGGCACCCATCTCGAATTCCAGATTGTCGCCAAAGATCCGCAAGAACAGCATGTTGAGGCCGATGTGGAACCAGCCGCCGTGAATGAACATCGAGGTGAAGGGCGTATACAACCCTTCTCCCGCGCTGAGCCGCGCAGGCACCATGCCCCAGGCATGAAAGACCTGCCCGACCGTTTCCTCGGTTCCCGCCGGCCAGTATGACAGGAACACGAGAATGTTCACGACAATCAGACCCCATGTCACATAGGGGGTATGGCCGGACGGATTGCGATCACGGATCGGAAGCATGGGCGCGACCTTTGAGCGAGTTTGCGCGATCCGTCAAGCATCGTCAGGTGCCGCTACTTCAGCCAGAAGTTGCGCATTCCCGCCCGAGGCCGTGGTGTCGATGCACAGATGACGCTCGGTCAAGACGTGAGCCGCATCGGGCATGGCGGTGATCAGCGGCAGGATCGGGCCCGCGCGCGACGCCAGCGCCTGCGCATAGGCCCGCGCAAGCCCCGCCTCACCCCACCAGACCACGCCGGAAAAGCCCGCAGCGGTGCCCAGCCAGTCGGCCGGCACCGCGCCCTCGGCACAGACCGCAACACCGCCATGGGCGCGAACGGCTTCGGCCTGTGCGGCTTCGGCCCGCGCGCCGGGGCCAAGACACAGAACCGGAGACCGCGCATGCAGGCTGAGACGGTTCGATTCGCCGGTCGGTCCAGGCAGGTCATGGGTGACAAGCGCGGCCTGGGGTGCGCCCGCATCCAGCGCGGTTTGCAGCGCACGCAGATCGGCGGGCGTGTTCCGGCGCTCTGCCGCTCCCGCCGGTCGCGGCGCGGCCAGACGCGCCACATAGGCGGCGCCGCCCGCCTTGGGGCCAGTGCCCGAAAGCCCCTCGCCGCCGAAGGGTTGGCTGCCGACCACAGCACCGATCTGGTTGCGGTTCACATAAAGGTTGCCGACGCGCATCGCCTCGACCACCTCTTGCACGCGGTTGTCGATGCGG
>JAGRMK010000259.1:301-1130 GCA_020441345.1 Paracoccaceae bacterium | reverse complement strand
CGCGGGGCAGATCGCGGGCCTTGAACCGCGCGACATGAAGAACCGGGCCAAAAACCTCACGCGGGAGGTCATCGATCCCGCCCACCTCGATGGCCGCGGGAGCGACGAAATGCCCCTGATCAGGCGCGCGCAATTCGTGCAACACACGCCGTTCGCGCCGCGCCTGGCTGACATAGTTGCGGATCTCGCGGGCGGCGTCGGCGTCGATCACCGGGCCGACATCGGTGTTCAGAGGCCAGGGATCGCCCTGGTTCAGCGAATCCATCGCGCCAAACAGCATTTGCAGCAGGTGATCGGCCACGTCCTCTTGCACATACAAGCACCGCAGCGCGGAACACCTCTGGCCTGCCGACTGGAACGCGCTGGCCACGATATCGCGCACGGCCTGTTCCGGCAGCGCGGTCGAATCGACGATCATCGCGTTCAGCCCTCCGGTTTCGGCGATCAACGGCGCACCGGGGTCAAGATGCTCGGCCATCGCGCAGCGGATGATCTGGGCGGTCTCGGTCGAGCCGGTGAACACCACGCCGTCGACGCGCGGATCGCTGGTCAGCGCGGCACCTACCGTCGCCCCGTCGCCGGGCAGCAATTGCAGCGCCTCGGGGGGAACCCCGGCTTCCAGCATCACCGAGACGGCGGCGTGGGCGATCAGGGGCGTCTGCTCTGCGGGTTTGGCCAACACCGCATTGCCAGCCGCCAGAGCGCCGGCAATCTGCCCGGTAAAGATCGCCAGCGGGAAATTCCACGGCGAAATGCAGGCAATGCGCCCGCGCGGGGCCATGTCGTCGGTGATCCGCGCCGCATAATAGCGCAGGAAATCCACCGCCTC
>JAGRMK010000259.1:0-156 GCA_020441345.1 Paracoccaceae bacterium | reverse complement strand
CGGCCAGCGCCGCATCGACATCGCCGCGCGTCGCCTGCACCAGTTCGCCGACCACCTTGCCGGGGCAGGCCGGATTGGCCACCGGGATCGGGGATTGCCCCGAGACCGTCGCGGCGATGAGCGGCGCGGCGTGGAATACCGTATCGGCGAACGGGG
>JAGRMK010000258.1:6582-9638 GCA_020441345.1 Paracoccaceae bacterium | reverse complement strand
CGTGCAGGTGCAGGATCGACGCGCCGGCCTCGGCGGCGGCAATCGCCTGTTCGGCGATCTGGTCATAGGTATAGGGCAGGGCGTCGGACATCGTCGGCGTATGGATCGCGCCGGTTACTGCACAGGTGATGATCGTCTTGGGCTTGCGCGCCATGTCAGGCTCCTTTTGAGGTCAGTCCGTTTACCCGGCGGCTTAGTGGGAAAATCTCGAGGTTGTAACGGTCCCTGAAGAACCCCCACAGCCCGCGCGGGGCCTTGAGCATGACGACAATCGCCACCAAGCCAAGGGCAATCAGATAGAGCGTGCCCAGATCGGCCATCGTTTCGCGCAGCGCGAAGAACACCAGGGTGCCGATGATCGGCCCTTCGATGGTGCCGATGCCGCCAATCACGACGATGAAGATCACAAAGGCCGTCCAGTCATTGACACTGAATGCGGCATCGGGCGAGATGCGCAGCTTTTGCAGGAAAATCAGGCAGCCGATGAGCGTGGTCAAGGCCCCGACCACCACATAGACGATGAACTTGGTGCGCCATATGTCGATGCCGAGGCTGCGCGCCGCCAGTTCATTGTCGCGGATCGCGGTCAGGGCGACACCCTGGCGCGAGCGCAGAAACAGCACCACCGCGCCGATGACCAGCACCGCGGCCCCCAGGGCCAGCCACCAGGCCATGGCCTCGCGGGCCGACCGGCCGTCGGCCATGGAACGCACGATATCCGTGGCCAGGGACGTGCCGGAACCACCGCCCAGCGACGAGACCTGTGCGAAGGTCAGGCGAAAGACCTCGGCCATGACCCAGGTGCCGATGGCGAAATAGGCCCCGCGCAGCCGGAAGATGAGCACCGCCACTGGGGCGGCGACCACCGCGCCCGCCAGCATCGCCAGGGGCAGGGCAGCATAGGGATCAATCCCGGCCAGCATGGTCAGGGCAAAGAACAGATAGCCACCGAGCCCGACATAAGCCTGTTGTCCGACCGACACGAGGCCAGCATAGCCCGCCAACAGGTTCCACAGGGTTGCCAGCGACATATACAAGGCGATCTCGCCCATCAGGCGCAGTTCGGAACGTCCGGCCCACCAGGGTGCGGTGATCAGCGCGATCAGGATCGGCACCATCAGGATCAGGGCAACGGTCGACAGGCGGGTGCGGCGGGTCACATGCATCTGGGTCATCCGTCTATCCTTGGGAACAGGCCGCGCGGGCGCACGGCGAGGATCAGCAGGAACACGATATGCCCCGCCAGAATTTGATAGCCGGGGTTGATCTTGGCGCCGACGGTCTGCGCGACCCCCAGGATCACGCCCCCCGCCAGGGTGCCCCACAAATTGCCAAGCCCGCCGATGATCACGGCTTCGAAGCCGAAGATCAGGCGCGCGGAACCGGCGGCAGGGTCAAACGATGTGCGGATGCCCAGAAACACACCGGCCAATGCGGTGACCGCCAGCGACAGACCCATTGCAAGCCCGAAGATATGCGCCCGGTTCAGGCCCATAAGTTGCGCGATGTCCTGACGGTCCGACGTGGCGCGAAAGGCACGGCCGAGGGCGGTGTGATAGAACATCCATTGCAACCCGGCGATCACCACAACGGCGGTGCCGAACACGATCAGGGGCATGACGCCAAGCGCAATCGCGCCGATTTCGACACTGGCGACCTCGATGGCCCCGGCTTGCAGGTTCTGCGGATCGGCGGTGTAGCCCATCAACAGCGCGTTCTGGATGATCACCGACAATCCGAACGTGACCAGGAGCGGCGGCAGCAGGTCTTCGCCCATGGTCCGGTTGAGGATCGCACGTTGCAGCGTGTAGCCGATCAACCCCATGCCCGGCACGACGATGATCAAGGCCAGAAGCGGGCTGAGGCCCAGCGCCGTGGTGACGGTCAGCGCCAGATAGGCCGACAGCACGATCAAATCGCCATGCGCGATATTGACCAGCCTCATGACCCCGAAAATAAGGCTGAGCCCGGCGGCGAACAGGGCATAAAGCCCACCCAGCAGCACCCCTTGAATGACGGCGTTGGCCCAATCCATGTGCTATATCCCGAAATACGCGCGCGAGATCTCGTCTCGTGACACGGTGTTTGACTGGCCGGTGAGCGACACGCGACCTTCTTGCAGGCAATAGACCCGCGATGAGACGGACAACGCCTTTGAGATATCCTGCTCAACGATGACCGCCGTCAGCCCCTCGCCGACGATGCCGGGCAGGGCCTCGTAGATCTGGCGGATGATGACCGGCGCCAGCCCGAGGCTGATCTCGTCCATCAAGACCAGATCGGGATTGGACATCAGCGCGCGGCCAATCGCCACCATCTGTTGCTGGCCCCCCGACAGCGAGGTCGAGGCCTGATTGCGGCGTTCCTTGAGGACCGGAAACAGGGCATAGACCCGCTCCAGCGTCCAGGGCCCCTTGCGTTTGGCCTGGCCGCCGATGATCAGGTTTTCCTCGACGGAAAGAGACGGAAACAGCAGCCGTCCTTCGGGCACCAGCGCGATGCCCTGCTGGGCGACCTGATCGGCGCGCAGCGCGCCGATCGGGGTGCCTCGCCAGCGTATTTCATTGGCTGAGTTGCTCAACAGCCCGGAAATGGAGCGCAAAAGCGTCGTTTTTCCCGCGCCATTGGCACCGATCACGGCCACGACTTCGCCGGGCTCGACGGTCATCGAGACGTCATAGAGCGCCTGGAAATCGCCGTAATGGGCGTTGAGCTTGTCGATGGTCAGGACGGGATCAGGCATCGGCTTCGATCCCCAGATAGATTTCACGCACGGCGTCGGATTGCATGATCGCTTGCGGCTCGCCCTCGGCGATCTTCTTGCCGAAGTCGATGACGATCAGGCGATCCACCACGGCCAGCAGCGCATGCACGACATGTTCGATCCAGACGATCGACACCCCGGTTTCACGCACGTCCTTGATCGTCTTGATCAACGATTGGCACTCGTGCTCGGTCAGGCCACCGGCGATTTCGTCGAGCAACAAGACGCTGGGTTTGGCGCATAGCGCGCGCGACAATTCCAGGCGCTTGCGTTCCAGCAAGGTCAGGCCACC
>JAGRMK010000258.1:0-6481 GCA_020441345.1 Paracoccaceae bacterium | reverse complement strand
ACATAGGCGTTCTCGAACACGGTCATATGCGCGAAGGGCTGAGGCACCTGGAAACTGCGTGCGATTCCCGCCCGGCAACGACGTGCGGCGGACCATTTGGTGATGGTCTGGCCATCCAGCCGGATCGTGCCGCCTGTCGCCGTCAGGGTTCCGGTGACCAGGTTGAACATGCTGGTTTTACCCGCGCCGTTCGGGCCGATCACCCCCAACGCCTCGCCTTTGGCCAGCGACCAGCTCTGATCGTCGGCCACGACCACCGCGCCAAACGCCTTTTGCACGCCGTTGAGTTCCAGAATGGGGGGCATCATATCCTCGCGCTCGAAAAGGGCCGCCCGACATGGTGCCGGGCGGCCGGGTCGGGTCAGGACAACAGCATCAGTTCGCCGGTTGTCGGGATGTTCGGCGCGGCCGAGTTGGCAACGATCTTCAGGTCGATGCCGTCGCCCTCACGTTGCCACTGACCAGCAACCAGGGGCGTCTTGGTGACGTTCGGCACCGGACCATTGGCCCAGTTGATCGGTCCGACGATGGAGTTCATGTCGGTCGTGCGGATTGCGTCGAGCGTGGCATCCGGGTCTTCCAGATCCGCCGAGCGGGCGACGACATCGGCCACGACCTCGAACAACGCGTGCTTGAAGCCGATCGGCTGGGTCCAGGGGCGACCGGTCTGCGCCGTGTAGCCATTGGCCAGTTCCGCCGAGCTTGCACCCGTCAGCGACGAGTTGAACGGATGGCTCGGGGACCACCAGACCTCGGACGACAGGCCGATGCCGCGCTCGCCAAGGCCCTGAATGACCGAGGGGAACAACAGCGCCTTGCCGATGCTGACGATCTTCGGGTTAAAGCCCTGCTGTGCGGCTTGCGACCAGAAGGTGCCAAAATCCGGCGCGATCATGTTGCCGGTGACAATCTCGCAACCGGCTTCTTTGAAGGCATTGATATAGTTCGAGAAATCATCCGACATCGGCTGATAGCGTCCGGGGTCGATCAGGTTGTATCCGGCAGCGGCCAGCGCCGGCGGCAGGCCCAGTTCGGGATCGCCCCAGGCGTTGCCATCGGCGTCATTCGGGAACAGACCGCCGATGATGGGGGCCACGCCGCGACCGCCCCACATATCGAGGAAGGCGCCGATCACATCCTCAAGCCCCCAAAAGAAGTGGAAGGTGTTGCGGAAGCCCTCGGCGGGATTGCCGCCACGACCAAAGAAATATGGCTGCCACGGGCAATCGGTGGTGATGCAGGGAACATCGTTCAGTTCGGCCTGATCGGACACCGGGTTGACCACGTCGGGCGTCGAGGCTGCGACGATGATGTCGACCTCGTCATCCAGGATCAACTGGCTGGCGACCTCGGCGGCGCGGTTCGGGTTGGATTGGCTGTCTTTCGAGATGACCTCGATGGCCCAGGTGCGCCCGTTGTTTTCGATGCCCGCGCTGAAACGCTGGCTGATCGCGTCCAGCACGTAATCGTCGGCCTCGGCGAAACCGGCAAAGACGCCGGTGCGTGGGCTGACATGGCCGACCCTCAGGGTCGGTGTTTGCGCATAGGCGCGGGTCGACCGCAGAATGGCGGGCGCGGCCAGCAGGGCCGAAGAGCCCGCCAGGAACAGGCGGCGGTTCAGGGTGCTGTGTTTCAGGGTCTTCATGGTCTCGTCCTCCCCAGTTCGAGATGGTTGAAAGATTGCGCATCAGGGCGCGTCAGTCGTCGAGTATGCCCTCAAGCTTGCGCAGGTGGGTTGCGACACGGGTGCGGACCTTGTCGGCCTCTTCCGGCGTCCAGGTTCGGAACCCTTCGCCCGTTTTCATGCCCAGTTTGCCGTCGGCGACCAGCTTCTGCAGATAGGGCGACGGACCTTGGCGGCTTTCCAGATCGGCAAGCACCGTGTTGTGGATATCCAGCGTCAGATCCGTGCCCACGAGGTCGGCATTTTCCAGCGGGCCAAGCACCGCGAGGCGACGGCCAAAGCAGGACTTTATCACGGTATCGACAGATTCCGCGTCGCAAATTCCGCGCTCGACAAGGCTGATCGCTTCGCGCCACAACGCATGTTGCAACCGGTTGCCGATGAAGCCCGGCACGTCTTGTTCCACGCGCACCGGGGTCTTGTCGGCGCTTTGCAGCAAATCGACCATCGCATCCATCGCCGCGGTATCGGTCCACCTGGTGCGGATGACTTCGACCAGCGGGATCAGATGCGGCGGGTTCCACCAATGCGTGCCCAGCGCCCGGTTCTTGTGCTTGAGGTCACGCATGATCTCGGTGATCGGCATGACCGAGGTATTTGACGCCAGAATCGCGGTGACGGGTGCGTGGGTCTCGACCTCGGCAAAGATCTGGCGTTTGAGGTCCATCTTTTCCGGCGCGGCCTCGAACACCACATCGGCCTTGCGCACGGCACCGGCAGTGGTCTCGAACACCTCGATCATTTTCAGCGCCCTGGCGATCTCGGGCTCGGAATGGCCCAGCAACCCCATGCTGGCGCGGATCCGGCCGGCGACGCTGGCCCGCGCTTCAGGAAACGGGTCGGTGATTGCGACATACTGGCCAGCCCGGGCGAGGGTCAGGGCAATGCCATGCCCCATGAGCCCCGCGCCGATGACGGCCATTTGCTGTTTCCGGGCGGCCATCCGTCAACCCGCCGTGTATCCACCGTCGGCATAGAGAATATGCCCGGTGTAAAAGTCTGAGGCTTTGGACGCCAGGAACAACAACGGCCCCGCCAGATCCTCGGGCTCGCCCAGCCGCGCCTTGGGGATGCGAGTCAGGAAATTCGCGCGCACCGCCTTGGCTTCGTCGGTGTCGGCAAACATCCAGGCCGTCAGCGGGCTGCGGAACACGGTGGGGGCGATGGCGTTGACGGTGATGCCGGTCGGCCCCAACTCGCAACCCAACGCCTTGACCATGCCGTCGGTCGCCGCCTTGGACGCACAATAGGCGGTATAGCCCGCCGGATGACCCAGAAGGCCGCGCGCCGACGAAACCAGCACGATCTTGCCGCTGCCTTGCTTCTTCATCTGTACCGTGGCTGATCGCGCGATCAGCCAGCCTTGCGTGACATTGGCGTCCATCACCTGCAAAAAGGCTTCGGGGGCCATTTCATCGATCTTGGCGACCTTGTTCATGCCCGAGGCCACGACAAGGATATCCAGCGCGCCGAAGGTCTCGACAGCCTTGGCGACCAGGGCGTCACAGGCTTCCGCGCTGTCCGGACGGGTGTTGACCTCGGTGACCTCGGCCCCGCCCGAGCGGCATTCGGCGGCGATTTCGGCCAGCGCCGAAGCGTTGCCAGCCGCCAGCACCAGATTGCAGCCCGCGCCCGCAAGGACCCGCGCCGCGACCATGCCGAATGCGCCGGATGCGCCGGTGATCAACGCGGTCTTGCCGCGCACGGTGAACATATCCAGGGGATTTGACAGGGTCATGGCATTACTCCGGGGGGTAAGGGATCACAACGAGCAGCGTGCAGGTCAGGTTCGTCCGGTTCTCGATCTTGCGGATCTCTCCGGGCGGAATCGTGCAACTGTCGTACTTGCGCAGCACCGTCTCGGTGCCATCGACGATCACGGTCATCTCGCCATCGAGGACGACATAGACCTTTTCGAACGGCGTGCTGTCGGGGCCAGCCCCGCCACCGGGTAGAAACTGGCTCAGGCCGACCCACTGGTTCTTTGGTCCCTGTGGTTCGAACCCCTGCAATCGCAGCCCGACGACACCGAAATGGTTCGGAGCCTCATAGGGCTGGGCATCCTGGAATCGCTTTACATGCATCGGCCAGACCTCCCCTTCCAGCGTGTGCTTCATCTTGCTGAAAATACTCACCCCCAAGGGATGACTTCAGCGCCGCCGCCGGGGCCATGGGGCCCCAGCCGGGTCTTGTGCGGTGCGTGAGATCACGCACCCTACGCCCTGGTAAGGTGCGTGCTTGCACGCACCCCGGTCAGATCGGGCTGCCGTCTTCGATGCGGAAATTCTGGCTCTTGTCGATCATCGCGACCAGGCGGATGATGCAGCCGTCGCCACGATCCCAGTTCCACGGGAAGAAGGCAAAGGTGCAGCGCTTGCCGGTCACCGCGTCCAGATCGCCGCCGACGTTCTCGATGCCCATGATGCCGTTCTTGAACAGAATGTTGTGCACCGGCTCCCATTCGGGGAAGGCGTCTTTCCAATCGACGCCACCGGACCATTCCTTGTATTCCTCGGCCAGATGCGGCAGCAGCGGACCGTTGCGCTGGGGGCCAATGGCGGTGGCAAGCGGGTGATCGTTGGCCTGGGTGTCATGGCCGACGACCTTGATCCCCTTTTCCACCATCCATTCGCCCGCCGATTTCACGAAGCCGGGGCAATAGGCGAAATAATCGCCATCCTCATACTGGTGATGCCAGCCGGTGTTGATGATCAGCACGTCGCCCTTGCGGACCTTGTCGCCGCAGGCGGCCTCAAGGTCTTCGCGGGTGATCGGCTCCCATTTCTTCTTGGGCAGCGAGACGACAATGCCTGAGCCAAAGAAATGCGGCAGCGGCACTTCATCGATGAACGGCGTGCCCTGAACGACGTGGGCAGGCGCGTCGATATGGGTGGTGGCGTGCATCGTCGTGGTAATGCGTTGGGACAGAACGCCCGACTTGGCCATGTAATGGATACGCTCGATCTTTGTATCCTCGAAATACGGCCAGTTGGGGTTTTGAAACCCAAAGCGGTGGCTGAGGTTGTAGAATTCCAGCCCCATGCTGTTGTCGAGATTTCCCTCGAATTCGATCCCGCGGACTTTCACCATGACGTCGCCTCCTCCTGACGTGACTGCGGCTTGGCCCCGGTATTCAGAGAGCCAGCCGTTTCATCATACGATACGGATGCACCGCATGCCGGTCAACAAAAAACTGCGCGTGAGTATCGCATTGCGGAGAAAGGCGGAACTGGTGTACTGCATTGTGGGCGAGGCAGGGGGTTGCAAAGGGACGGCGGCGGATGAAAGACGAAGGAAACACACGGGCTGGCATTCAGGTGATCGCGCGCGCGGCGGCGATTCTCAGAGCATTGCGCGATGATGCCGACGGCCTGAGCCTGGGCCAGATCGCCGAGCGAGTCGGGTTGCCGCGCTCGACGGTGCAGCGCATTGTCGGTGCCTTGCAGGTCGAGCGATTGGTGATCGCCTCGAGTTCGGGCGGAAGCATCCGTCTGGGGCCCGAGATCACGGCGCTGTCCGAGGCGACACGCTACAACGTTGTCGAAGAATGCCGTTTGCACCTGTCTGAACTGTCGCGCCGGCTGGGCGAAACGGCGGATCTGTCGGTGCTGCGAGGCGCGGGGATGATCTTTCTCGATCAGGTGCCGGGCACGCATCGGTTGCGCACGGTGTCCGCGGTGGGCGATGTGTTTCCGTTGACCAACACCGCCAATGGTCGCGCGGCCCTGGCTCTGTTGCCCGAGGCCCGCGCGCGCGGACTGGCCGAAGACGAATGGCGGCGGTGGCATCAGAAAGGCGACTGGGCCCGGTTTTCCGAAATTCTGGCAAAGATCCGCGACACCGGACTGGCCTGTGACGACAATGCGCACACCGACGGGATTTCGGCGCTCGGGGGGGCCTTTCGCGACCGAAACGGCGAAATTCACGCGATCTCGGTTCCAGTCCCGTCGCAACGCTTTGAGCAGATCAAGCCGCAGGTCGAAGAAGCCCTGACCGAAACCCTGAACATCCTGAAAACCCAGCTCTCAACCTGATTTCGCCCCGCCGACGCCACAAGAACAGCGGCCACAGAACGCGCCTTCCGCCGATTTCCGCCTCGCGATAAAAAGCTGGGTCCCCCGAACGAAACCCGACGGCAAATGCAGCCGGATCTCACGCTTCGAGCCGAAGGCTTTCAAGGAAAACGACGCAATGGCGGATGGGGTGGCGGCCATTCAATAGTTCCATGAAATTCCGCAAAGCCCTATAAGAACCTCACAAGAAATGGAAAAACAGAGTCCATTTGTTTCGGGAGGTTCGCTAAGGTGCCGTGACATTCGTGCCCGCCAGGGGGAAGGATTGGGGGAAGTGACAACGCCGGAACATCGGAATCGAACCCGAGGTTTGACTGCCGTGCAAGTCAGAAACGCCGGGCCGGGTAAGCACCACGACGGCACCGGCGCGGGGCTGTTCCTTCGCGTCGATCCCACCGGGGGCCGGTTCTGGGTCCAGCGGTTGACCATACGGGGCAAGCGTCGGGAAATCGGCCTTGGCAGTTATCCGCTGATCAGTTTGGCCGAGGCGCGCCAAGCGGCGCTCGACAACAAGCGCATTGCTCGACTCGGTCGTGACCCATTGGCCGAACTGCGTCGCGCCCGTGAGACGCTGACCTTCGCTGAGGCGGCCGAGGCCTACATGGCGTCCAAGCTGGAAGAGTTCCGCAACGAGAAACACAGGCGGCAATGGCGCGCGACGCTGGACACATACGCCATTCCGATCATCGGCACCGCGCCGGTGCGGGCGCTCGAGGTCGCCGAT
>JAGRMK010000257.1:4844-6674 GCA_020441345.1 Paracoccaceae bacterium | reverse complement strand
TGTTCCAGAACCTCGGCGACGGCACATATAACCACTCGGGCGTGCAGGCGATCCGCGCGGCTTTGGCGGCAGGCACGACGATCACCTACAAGATCCTGTTCAACGACGCGGTGGCGATGACCGGGGGCCAGCATAACGAGGGGGGGCTGACCGCGGACCGCATCGCGCGCGAGATTCACGCGATGGGCGTCAGCCAGATCGCGCTGGTTTACGATGACAAGGAAGACATGGATTTCACCCGGTTCCCCAAGGGGATCGAGAAATTCGAACGTGCCGATCTGATGGCGGTGCAAGAGCGGTTCGCCAAGACCCAGGGCGTCTCGGCGATCATCTACGTGCAGACCTGCGCCGCCGAAAAACGTCGCCGCCGCAAGCGCGGCCAGTTCCCGAACCCCGACCAGCGCGTGTTCATCAACACCGATGTCTGCGAGGGCTGCGGCGATTGCGGCGTGCAGTCGAACTGCGTGTCGATCGTGCCGGTGGAAACCGAACTGGGCCGCAAACGGGCCATCGACCAGTCGTCTTGCAACAAGGATTTCAGTTGTCTCAACGGGTTCTGCCCGTCCTTTGTCACGGTGACAGGGGCCACGCCGAAAAAGGCCGCGACCCGGGCACTTGAAATGCCTGACATTCCAGAACCTGTTCTGCCGGCGATCAATGGCACGCATAACGTGGTGATCACCGGCGTCGGCGGCACCGGCGTGGTGACGGTGGGCGCGGTTCTGGCGCAGGCCGCGCAGATCGACGGCATGGGCGCGGGCATGATGGAGATGGCGGGCCTCGCGCAGAAGGGTGGTGCCGTGCATATCCACCTGCGGCTGGCCGCCAAGCCCGAGGATATCAGCGCCGTGCGCGTCGCGGTCGGCGAGGCGCATTGTGTGATCGGCGGCGATCTGGTGGTGACAGCGGGCGCAAAGACCATCGGATTGATGCGCACGGGTCAGACCGGCGCGGTGGTCAACAGTCACGAGATCATCACCGGGGATTTCACCCGCAACACAGAGTTCCGATTGCCGATCAGTGAGTTGGAGATCGCTCTTGAGGCGCGGCTGCGCGAGAACCTGAGTTTGTTCGACGCGTCGGAGCTGGCGCGGGTCCTGCTGGGGGATTCGATTTTTTCGAACATGATGGTTCTCGGCGGAGCCTGGCAGCGCGGCTTGGTCCCGGTCTCGGGGGCGGCGATCCGCGAGGCGATCCGCCTGAACAAGGCCGCCGTCGAGGGTAATTTGCGCGCCTTTGAGATCGGACGCTGGGCGGTCCTGCATCCGGCCGACGCGGCGGCGATGATCGCGCCGAAAGAACACGCCTCTCTGCCGGTCGATCCGATTGCCTATCGCGAGGCGCATCTGGTCGCGTATCAGGGCAAGCGGCTGGGTCGGCGGTTCCGCACCCTGGTTGACGGGATCGAGGACAAGGCGCTGCGCGAGGCGGTTGCGAAAGGCTATCACAAGCTCTTGGCCTATAAAGACGAATACGAGGTCGCGCGGCTGCACCTGCGAACGCTGGACAAGGCCAGAGAGGCCTTTGATGGCGATTTCGCGCTGCATTTCCACCTGGCGCCGCCGATTCTGGACGGGACCGGATCGGACGGGCGGCCGAAAAAGCGCAAGTTCGGGCCGTGGATGCTGAAAGGTTTCGGCGTTTTGGCGCGAATGAAATCGCTGCGCGGCACGCCCTTCGATCCGTTCGGCTATTCCGCCGAGCGCAAGACCGAACGCGCGCTGATCGCCCAGTTCGAGCGCGACATGCGGACGGTTTTGCCCGGACTCACGGCGCAAACCCGCGATCTGGTGCAGGAACTGGCTCTGTTGCCGCTGTCGATCCGGGGCT
>JAGRMK010000257.1:4435-4721 GCA_020441345.1 Paracoccaceae bacterium | reverse complement strand
GTCAGGGCCGTTTGCATGAAACTGGCGATGGATTTCCGCCCTTTCAGGCCGTATGACTCTTCGTCAAGGGCCTGGATTTCGGGGCGATCCGGTGCGGGCCGATTGGTATTACGCAGACACTAGGGGCACAGATGGCGGTTGGCGTTTTCGATTCCGGGTTGGGCGGGCTGACCGTTCTTGACGCGTTGGTGCGCCGGATGCCGGATGTGCCCTTTGTCTATTTCGGCGACAACGCCCATGCGCCCTATGGCGTGCGCAACCCGGATGACATCTATGCGCTGACCTG
>JAGRMK010000257.1:0-4383 GCA_020441345.1 Paracoccaceae bacterium | reverse complement strand
TGCAACACGGCCTCGGCGGCGGCGCTCCGGCGGATGCAGGAAAACTGGGTGCCCCAAGGAAAACGCGTGCTGGGCGTCTTCGTTCCGCTGATCGAGGCGCTCACCGAACGCCAATGGGGCGACAACTCGCCGCCGCGTGAGGTCGCGATCAAGCATGTGGCGCTGTTCGCGACCCCGGCAACCGTTGCCAGCCGGGCCTTTCAACGCGAGCTGGCATTCCGCGCGATCGGCGTCGATGTCGAGGCACAGCCTTGCGGCGGCGTTGTCGATGCCATCGAGCAGGGCGACATGATCCTGGCCGAGGCGCTGGTGCACAGCCATGTCGAGGCCCTGCATCGTCGGATGCCCAAGCCAGAGGCCGCTGTGTTGGGGTGCACGCATTATCCGCTGATGGAAGACGCGTTCCGCGCGGCCCTGGGCCCGGATGTGCAGGTCTATTCGCAGCCCGAGCTGGTCGCCGCGAGCCTTGAGGATTATCTCAGGCGGCGGCCGGAAATGATCGGGCCGGGGGCGGACAGTGCGTTCCTGACCACGGGCGACCCGGTTGCCGTGGGCCACAAGGCGACGCAGTTCCTGCGACGACGCATTCCCTTTGTCGCCGCGTAAGGGCGGTTTCGATCTGGCCGCGCCTGCGGCAATTGCGCCCGTTGCCGGGCTTTGTTTCAGTTCCTATGTCATGCGAATGGGAGACCCCCGATGACACATAATGTCGCCATTCTGGGCGCGAGCGGCTATACCGGTGCCGAACTCGTGCGGATCATTGCAACGCACCCTTCGCTGCGGGTCGCGGCGCTGTCGGCCGACCGCAAGGCTGGACAGACGATGGGCGCGGTGTTTCCGCATCTGCGTCACCTGGACCTGCCGGTCCTGACCACCATAGACGAGATCGATTTTTCGCAGATCGAATTGGTCTTTTGCGCGCTGCCGCACGGGTTGAGCCAGGCGCTTGTGCGCGACCTGCCGCGCTCGGTCAAGGTGGTCGATCTGGGCGCCGATTTCCGTCTGCGCGATCCTGCCTCCTACAAGAAATGGTACGGGCTCGATCATGTCGCGGTCGAATTGCAGAAGGAAGCGGTCTATGGCCTGACCGAGTTTTACCGTGACGAGATCCGGTCGGCGCGGCTGGTGGCGGGCACGGGATGCAACGCCGCGACCGTGCAGTTCGCGCTGCGGCCGTTGATCGAAGCGGCACTGATCGATCTTGACGATATCATCTGTGACTTGAAGAACGGGATTTCGGGCGCGGGCCGGTCGTTGAAGGAAAACATGCTGTTCGCCGAGCGCAGCACCGATGTCTCCGGCTACAGCCTGGGATCGGTGCACCGCCATCTGAGCGAATTCGATCAGGAATTCAGCAAGATCGCCGGTCGGTCCGTGGAAATCTCCTTTGCGCCGCATCTGGTGCCGATCAACCGCGGGATTCTGGCTTCGTGCCACGTCAAGGGGGATGCCAAGGCGATTCACGCCGCGCTGGAGGCGCGCTATGCCGACGAGCCCTTTGTCGTCGTTCTGCCCTTTGGACAGGCGCCGGGGATGGGGCAGGTGACGGGCTCCAATTTCTGTCACATCGGTGTTGTCGGTGACCGTAGGCCGGGCCGCGCGCTGGTGGTGTCGACGCTGGACAATCTCAACAAGGGCTCAAGCGGGCAGGCGGTGCAGAACGCCAACCTGATGCTGGGCCTGCCGGAAACCGAGGGGCTGATGCTGGCCCCGGTGTTTCCGTGATCTCCTCACTGTGAACGGAGGCATCGCATGGCCGGGATGAAAAGCCTGAAAAAGAAACGCCGCGTGCAGATCATCGTCGTGGCGGCGCTGGCGCTGGCGCTGTCGACCGGGCTGATCGGCTATGCGATGCGCGACGGGATCAATTTTTTCCGCTCGCCCAGCCAGGTGATGGCCGAGCCGCCCACCGAGAACGAGGTATTCCGGCTGGGCGGCATGGTTGAAGTCGGCTCGCTGGTGCGCGGGCAGGGCGAAGAGATCGTGTTTCGCGTAACCGATTTCTGCCAGTCGGTGCCGGTCACGTATCGCGGCATCCTGCCTGATCTGTTCGGCGAGAACGAGGGCACGGTGGCCACCGGTCGCCTGGTCAACGGTGTGTTCGAGGCCTCGGAGATCCTGGCCAAGCACGACGAGACCTACATGCCGCGCGAGGTCTCGGATTCGCTGGAAGCCACGGGTGCCGCCAGCGCCGACCCCGAGCATCCCGAATGCGCGTATCACGGGTCTTACGCAACGTCCGGTGGCGATACCTGATCTGAACCACGCCGCGCCCATTCTGCCCTTCATTCCGAAAGGTGGAGGGCTGAATGCGCGACGTGCGGGAGCTTGCCGAAGAGATCGTCGACCGCGAGGGCGGTTTCGTCAACGACCCCAACGACCCCGGGGGGGCGACGAATTTCGGGGTCACGATCCATACAATGCGGCGCCTGGGGCTGGATCTGACCGGTGACGGGGCGGTGGGACTGGAGGACGTGCGCGCCTTGACCCGCGCGCAGGCCGTAGAGATCTTTCTGGAGCATTACCATCACCGCCCGCGCATCGCGGCACTGCCCGAGGTGTTGCAGCCGTCGGTGTTCGACATGTATGTCAACGCGGGCGCGAACGCGGTGCGCATCCTGCAACGGCTGCTGGTCGAGATGGGTTACGATATCGACGTGGACGGGTCGGTCGGGCCGCAAACAATCCGTGCGGCGCAGGCCGCCGCGCAGGCCGCGCCCGATCACATCGCCGATGCCTATGCGATAGCGCGTCGCGACTATTATTACGCGTTGGCCGATCAGCGCCCGGCCAGCCGACGGTATGCGCGCCGACGCGATGGCGGCAAGGGCGGATGGATTCTGCGGGCCGAGGTCTTCATGACGCCACGCTATCGGCTGAGCGAGGCCGAGCATCGGGAAAGGACCGCGACATGGGTGTGATCTCGGGGATTTTTCGCGCCTTGTTTCTGCGTGGCGGGCTGGCCGAGCTGGGCCGCGCTGGCACCGAGGTCATCGACGCGGTCCGGCCGAATGCGACGCGGCAACTGGAACTGGGGCATGATGCCTTTGCCGCCGCACAGGAGGCGCATGCCGCGGAGTTCGCACATGCCCGCTCTGGCTGGTTCGATGCGTTTGTGAACGGGCTGAACCGTTTGCCGCGCCCGATGCTGGCGTTGGGCACGCTGGGGCTGTTTGTCTACGCGATGGCAGACCCGGCGGGGTTCGGGGTGCGCATGCGGGGCCTTGCGGAGGTGCCCGAGCCCCTGTGGTGGCTGCTGGGCGCGGTGGTGGCGTTTTATTTTGGCGCGCGCGAGACGCATCATCTGCGCGCGCACCGCGGCGTCGATGCACGCAGCGGCGCGGTCACGGCACCCCGATCTGCCGGCGCACCACCGGCGCCCACCAACCCGGCGCTGCGCGACTGGATCGCCGAGGGCGGCGAGGCGCGCGGCGGGCGCGATTGACCAGGTGAGGTGTCTGGCGACGGGAGGCCGGCGCCGGTGGGCGCCCGCCCACACCCGGCTCAAGGGGGCATCGGCCCCCTTGAGAAACCGCGAGAGTATTTTGCGCAAGATGAAGGTCAGCCGCGCCGTCCGGTCGCAGGTCTGTCGCGCGATCGTGCTTTGCCGATGGCGAACTTCGCGATATAGCTGCGGGCATGATCGTAGAACTCGGACATTACGCCCTCATCCTCGCCTTTTGTGTGGCGATCGTGCAAACCGTCGTGCCACTGGTTGGCGCGCATCAACGCTGGGCCGACTGGATGGCTGCTGCGGCGCCGTTGGCCACGGCGCAATTCGTGCTGATCGCACTGTCTTTCGGGGCCTTGACCTATGCTTTTGTCACCTCGGATTTCTCGGTGGCGCTGGTGGTCAACAATTCGCACACGCTCAAGCCGCTGCTGTACAAGATTTCCGGTGTCTGGGGGAATCACGAGGGCTCGCTGCTGTTGTGGGTGATGATCCTGGCACTGTTTGGTGCCTGCGCGGCGTGGTTCGGGGGCAATTTGCCGGCAACCTTGCAGGCGCGGGTCCTGGCGGTGCAGGGGTCGATCGGGGTGGCGTTCATGGCCTTCATGATCCTGACCTCGAATCCGTTTCTGCGGTCGGGGTTTGCCCCTTTCGACGGTCATGACCTGAACCCATTGTTGCAGGACCCGGGCCTCGCGTTCCATCCGCCGTTTCTTTACCTCGGTTACGTCGGGTTGAGCATGGCGTTCAGCTTTGCCGTGGCGGCGCTGATCGAGGGCAAGGTGGATGCGGCCTGGGGGCGCTGGGTGCGGCCCTGGACGCTGGCGGCCTGGATGTTCTTGACCATCGGCATCGCGCTCGGGTCGTGGTGGGCCTATTACGAACTGGGCTGGGGCGGCTTCTGGTTGTGGGATCCCGTCGAGAACGCCAGC
>JAGRMK010000256.1 GCA_020441345.1 Paracoccaceae bacterium | reverse complement strand
TGATCCAGGCCGCACCCCAGCCAATCGCCAGGGCGGCGTTGACCAGACTCAGGCAGACACCGTCAGCCGACAGGAGTCGCGCGAGCGGGGGCACTTTGTCGGACGGTTTCGGCGACGAGACGACGGCCACGATCAGCGGCGCATTCGCCCAGCTCTTTGCCGATTTCTCGACCTTTTCAGGGTCCACCCCCAAAACCGTGCCACGGTCGCGCACCAGTGCCGAAAGCCGGTTCTTCGCGGCACCGTCGATGACGAGAAAGCGCCAGGGTTCCAGCTTGCCGTGGTCGGGCACGCGGCTGGCGGCGGTGAGCAGCCGGTTCAGCGTCTCGGGATCGGGTGCAGGCAGCTTGAGCGCCGCGGCGGGTCGGGACCGGCGCGTCAGCAGGAAATCGAACACGGGGTTGGGCTGGGTCATGACGGTCCTCCAACTGCCCAGATTGCAACTTTGTCACCGGGTTTCAAGGGGCCGCCCGGTTCCCTTTGGGCATCTCTTGCCCCAGGGTGCTTTTCCTCTATCACTGGTGCACGAAACAGACTGGCGCGCGGTGAAGAAGGGAGCCCTGCATGTTGATGGCCGATCTGGGCGAGGTTCGCCTGCATTATGATCTGAGCGGCGATGACAATGGCGCGGCCGTGGTCTTTGTCAATTCTCTGGGCACCGATTTCCGGCTGTGGGACAAGGTTGTCGCGCGCTTGTCGCCGGGGCTGCGGGTGTTGCGATACGACATGCGCGGTCATGGTTTGTCGGATGCGCCGCCCGCGCCATACGCGATGGGCGCTCTGGTACGTGATCTCGAGCAGCTGATGCAGCATCTCGGTCTGCGCGATGCGGTGGTGGTCGGGCTGTCGATCGGGGGGCTGGTGGCGCAGGGGCTGGCGGTCAAGCGGTTGGACCTGGTGCGTGGTCTGGTGCTGTCTAACACGGCGGCCAAGATCGGCACGCGCGAGATCTGGCAGCAACGCATTGCCACGGTGCGCGCCGAGGGGATCGAAGGGCTGGCCAACGCCACGATGGGCCGCTGGTTCGGGGCCGCGTTCCGCGCAACGCCCGAATGCGCCGCCTGGCGCGCGATGCTGACCCGGACCCCGGTCGAGGGCTACGCGGGCTGCGCAGCGGCGCTGGCCGGGGCCGATTTCTACGTGACCACCGCAGGACTGCGTTTGCCAGCCTTGGGCATTGCGGGCAGTGTCGACGGGGCGACTCCGCCCGACATGGTGCGTGAAACGCTGGATCTGATCCCGGGTGCGCGGTTTGCGCTGATCCAGGACGCCGGGCATCTTCCCTGCGTCGATCAACCTGACCGCTACGCCGGGATCCTCAATCGGTTTCTGGGCGAGATCGGTCATGCGCCACGGCATGCCAATAATGTCTGATCTACGTAGAATATCGGGAAAGTGACAGGAATTATGGCGTTCATGCATTCTCCCAGCATTGAATTATTGAAAAAATATACGTCAGATAAATCGCTTGCCGCGGTTTGGCTGCGTTGGATCCGACGGTGAAGACCCACGGCGGGATCTTGTTCATCCTGGCGACCCTGTCGCTGGATGCGATCGGATTCGGGCTGATCATGCCGGTCATGCCGGATCTTCTGCGTGTGGTGACGGGCGGCGATCTGGCCCAGGCCGCGCTTTGGGGCGGGGCGCTGGTTGGCGGGTTCGCGGTCATGCAATTCCTGTTCAGCCCGGTGATCGGCAATCTGTCGGATCGCTTCGGGCGGCGTCCGGTCCTGTTGGCGTCGCTGGCCGTCTTGTCGGGCGACTATGTGGTCTTGTCGCTGGCGGGGTCGGTGTGGCTGATCTTTGCCGCGCGACTGATGACCGGCGTCGCGTCATCGACCTATGGCACCGCGATGGCCTATATCTCGGACATCTCGACGCCGCAGGAAAAGGCCCAGCGCTTTGGTCTGGTCGGTGCCGCGTATGGCGTGGGGTTCGTGATGGGCCCGGCGATCGGTGGCATGTTGGCGGAATACGGGGTGCGCGCGCCGTTCATCGCGGCTGCGGCGGTCTCGGCGCTGAACTGGGTCTTCGGGGTGCTGGTCATTCGCGAATCTCTGACCCCGCCGAACCGCCGTCCGTTCGAGATCCGCCGCGCCAACCCCTTTGGCTCGTTCAAGCATATCGGCCGCCTGCCGAACCTGGGGCGCTACCTGACGATCTACACGATCCACGAATTCGCCTTTGTCGTCTATCCGGTGATCTGGGCCTATTTCACCATAGCCCGCTTTGACTGGTCGCCGGGGCAGGTCGGGGCGTCGCTGGCCCTGTATGGCGTTGGCTTCGCGTTGTCTCAAGGCTGGTTGATCCGTATCGTCATCGCCCGCCATGGCCGGCAGGTGGCAATGACGCTTGGCTTTGTTGCGGGTGTGTTTTCGTTTTCCATGCTGGTCTGGCTGGAAAACGGAATGATAGCCTTGGCACTGATCCCGATTTCGTCCCTGTCGGGGTTGGTAATGCCCGCGCTGCGCGCCGAGATGTCCGACCGGGTTCCGGTCACTCAGCAGGGCGAGTTGCAAGGGGCCTTGGCGTCGCTGCACGCGGTTGGCATGATCGTGGCACCCTTTGTCTACACGACGACCTTTTCGGTTTTCGCGGGCGAGGGGGCGATCTGGCTGTTGCCGGGGGCGGTGTTCGCGATCCCGGCGGTGCTCAACCTCGTGTCGCTGGTGCTGGTGCGCCGTGCCGCTGATAGACCCGTTGCATGAAAAGGAGTCTCGTATGAACCTGTCGTCTTTGGCCCTCGCCCGTGCCGAGGCGGGTAACCCGGTCCGAGTGGCCTTGATCGGGGCCGGCAAGTTCGGATCGATGTTCCTGGCCCAAGTGCCGCATATCGCCGGGCTGCGCGTCACGCATATCGCGGACCTCGACCCCGAGCGTGCGCGCGCTGCCTGTCGCGCGGTGGGCTGGTCGCCCGAGCGGATCGCCGCCACCGTCTTTGCCGACGACGGACTGGACGTTGCGCGATCGGGGGTCGATGTGGTGATCGAGGCGACGGGTGCGCCCGAGGCCGGGCTCAATCACGCCCGCGCGGCGCTGGATGCCGGTTGTCATGTGGTGATGGTCAATGTCGAGGCCGACGTGCTGGCCGGGGCCGTGCTGGCCGGGCAGGCGCGCGCTGCGGGGCTGGTCTACTCGATGGCCTATGGCGATCAGCCCGCGCTGGTGTCCGAGATGGTCGATTGGGCGCGCGCGACCGGGTTCCAGGTCGCGGCGGCGGGCAAGGGAACGAAATACCGCCCCGAATACCACCATGTCACCCCCGACGGCGTCTGGGATCACTATGGCCTGACCCCCGAGCAGGCGGCGGCGGCGGGGATGAACCCGCAGATGTTCAACAGCTTTCTGGACGGCACCAAATCGGCGATCGAAATGGCGGCGATATCGAACGCCTGTGGGCTGGATGTGCCCGAGGACGGGTTGGCCTTTCCGCCCTGCGGGGTGGACGATCTGGCGCACGTCCTGCGCCCGCGCCGCCTGGGCGGGCAATTGGAGCATGACGGCATGGTCGAGGTCGTCTCGTCCATCGAGCGCGACGGGCGCCCGGTGTTTCGCGATCTGCGTTGGGGGGTTTATGTGATCCTCAAGGCGCAGACCGACTATGCCGCCGCCTGTTTCAGGCAATATGGTCTGCCGACCGATACGACGGGGCGCTATGCGGCGATGTACAAGCCGTTCCATCTGATCGGCATGGAGTTGTCGGTGTCGGTGCTGTCGGCGGCTCTGCGTGGCGAGCCTACGGGCACAACGCGCGCCTGGCGCGGCGATGCGGTTGCGGTGGCCAAGCGCAGCCTGGCTGCGGGCGAGATTCTGGACGGCGAGGGCGGCTATACGGTCTGGGGCAAAGCCTGTCCGGCGGCGATTTCGGCACGCGAGGCGATGCTGCCGATCGGCCTGGCGCATCGGGTGCGTGTGCGGCGCGATGTGGTGCAGGGCGAGGTCTTGCGCATGGTGGATGTCGATCTGGACGAGTCCGCGACCGGGGTGCGGCTGCGCCGTCAGATGCTGACGGCGGCCGAGGCGTTGCGCGCCGAATAAGGGGGCACGCGACAAGGCGCTTGTTTTTTGATCAAATTCCCGCAACAGTTGCTGTCCGCGCCAGACGGTTGCTGGCACCTGACCCAAGCCTGGCCTCGCATGCGGGCAAAACGGAGAGACCGCACGGATGACCCGCGCTCTTTTTCTGGTGTTGTTTCCGGTTCCCGACCGGAACGAGGGCCGCTGTAAGAGCGCCTGGAATCGCATCGGGAAACGCGGTTGTGCCACAGTACGGGGCAAACCGGCATCCTGGCCGGTCAAGGTGCCGAAAAAACGCAGGACGCGGATCGCGCGGCCTCTGGACGGGCGAAAGCGGCCCACAGTAGACTGCCGAAAACAGAGGGCCAGCATAGGCCCCCTTTCATCCACGACCCGTCATCTGGCGGGACTGACAACAGGGAGTTTTTCATGAAACGCACGACGATGGCCGCCGCGCTGGCCTGCCTTGCCTTGCCCGCGCCGGCCCTGGCCGAGGGGGATCTGCACCTCTACATCTGGTCGGATTACATCACCGACGCCGCGATCGACCGGTTCCGCGCTGAAACCGGGATCGATGTCACGGTCGATGTCTATGATTCGAACGAAACGCTGGAAGCGCGTCTGCTGGCCGGATCCTCGGGGTTCGACGTTGTCGTGCCAACCGCCGATTTCCTTCAGCGCCAGGTGGGCGCAGGCGTGTATCAGCCGCTCAACCGAGACCTCTTGCCCAATGCAAGCAACATGGACGCCGGGCTGATGGCGCGCGCCGCCTCGTTCGATCCGGGTAACGAGCACGGCATGATCTACATGTGGGGCACCACTGGGATCGGCTATAACATCGACATGATCGCCGAGCGTCTGGGCTCCGATTACGAAGTCAACAGCTGGGCGCTGATCTTCGACCCCGAGATCGCGTCGAAGGTCGCCGATTGCGGCATCAGTTTCCTCGATGCCCCGGTCGAGATGATCCCCGCCGCGCTGGCCTATCTGGGTCGCAACCCCCAGTCGCATGAACCCGAAGACCTGGAAGCCGCCGGCGAGCTGTTGGCCCAGGCGCGCGAAAACGTGCGCTACTTCCATTCGTCGCAGTATATCGGCGACCTGGCGAACGGCGAAACCTGCGTGGCGGTCGGCTATTCCGGCGACGTGTTCCAGGCCGCCGCACGGGCCGAGGAAGCGGATCGTGGCGTGAACGTCTGGTATGCGATTCCGCAAGAAGGCGCCGTGGTCTGGTTCGACATGCTGGCGATCCCCTCGGACGCGCCGAACGCCGAGAACGCGCACCGCTTCATCAACTTCCTGATGGACCCCGAAGTGATCGCCGAAATCACCAACTACGTCTGGTATGCCAACGCCAACCGTCCCTCGTGGCCGCTGGTGGATGCCGAGATCACCGGCGATCCGGCGATTTTCCCGACGCAAGAGGTCATGGATCGGCTGTTTACGCTGGTGCCCTATGATTCGCGTACCGACCGTATCGTGACGCGTCTGTGGACGCGCGTGCGCACCGGTCAGTAACCCTTTCGCCCCGTCCGCGCCCATGCGGGCGGGGCTTTCATTCGGTGGAGTCCCGCGATGACCATTCAGGCAATCGCCGCAAACACCCGGCCGTGGCGCGACGCCGATGCCAAGCCTTTCATCTCGATCCGCAACATCACCAAGCGGTTCGGCGATGTCACGGCGGTCAGCGACGTTTCGCTCGACATTTACCGCGGGGAATTGTTCTGCCTGCTGGGCGGGTCGGGGTGTGGCAAGTCGACCCTGCTGCGCATGCTGGCGGGCCTCGACGACCCCACCGAGGGCGAGATCGCCTTCCTCGGGCATACCGTATCGAACGGCGTGGGCGGCGTGCTCTCCGATCCGCGCCAGCGCAATGCGGGCCTTGTGTTCCAGAGCTATGCGCTCTGGCCGCACATGACAGTCGCCAACAACATCGCCTGGCCGCTCAAGGTGGCCAAGTGGAATAAACCGATGCGGGAGGCGCGTGTCGCCGAGGTTCTCTCCCTGCTCGGGATCGATGCCCTCCGCAACCGCTATCCGGCCGAGATTTCGGGTGGCCAACAGCAGCGCGTGGCGATCGCGCGCACCATCGCCCCCAAGCCGGCCATCCTGCTGTTCGACGAGCCGCTGTCCAATCTCGATGCCAA
>JAGRMK010000255.1:3458-4184 GCA_020441345.1 Paracoccaceae bacterium | reverse complement strand
CAGCCCCGACAAGAGTGTGCCCAGCAATCGCCCGCCCGCGTTGGCCATGTAATAGAAGCCCACATCCATCGTCACGCGCTCTGCCTTTGTGAAGGCCAGGATCAAGTAGGAATGCAGCGCCGAGTTCACCGCGAACACCGCGCCAAAGGCCAGAAGCCCCGCAATCAAGACCCCGGTCAGCCAGCTTGACGGCCCGGCCAGCGCCGCCAGCGCCAGCACGGCGGGCACCAGTGCCAAGGCCCAGGCCCAACCCCGCGCGGCGCCGATCAGCGCGCTTTCGGGGCGGCTGGCGGCGCGCAACAGGCGCGGCGCGTTGGCTTGCACCGCGCCATAGAGGATGATCCAGAGCGCCATGAACCCGCCGACCAGAAAGAACGCGGCGCGGTTCCCGGCCTCGGTCCCGTCCGACAGCACGGCGTGGAAATAAAGCGGGATACCGACCACGAACCACACGTCGCGCGCCCCGAACAAAAACACGCGCGCCGCCGCCAGCCAGTTGACGTTTCTGGATTTCGAAAACACTTCGGAAAACTTTGCGCCCTTGCGCCCGGTGGGCAGGCCCGGCGGCATGGCCAGTGCGATCGCCACAAGAATCGCCGCCAGCCCCGCCGCCATCGCCAGAACCGCGCCGGTAAACCCGACCAGCGCCAGCAGCGCGGCACCCAGGCCAAAGCCCAGCCCCTTGACCGCGTTCTTCGACCCGGTGAGCACCGCAACCCAGCGAAA
>JAGRMK010000255.1:2947-3397 GCA_020441345.1 Paracoccaceae bacterium | reverse complement strand
TCCTTGGCCACGCCGCTCGCGCCCTGCACGGCCATCACATAGACCACCGAGGCGCCGATCGACCAGGCCGGATCCAGCCCGGCCAGCGCCAGCAGGGCCAGCACCTGAATCCCCAGCCCCGCGTAAAGCGTCGCCGTCAGGCCATATCGCGCCGCGATCCAACCCGCCGAGAGGTTCGTCACCATCCCCGCCAGTTCATAGAGCAGGAACAGCCAGGCCAGCTGGATCGGCGAGAACCCGAGCGTGTGGAAATGCAACAGCACCAGCATCCGCAGCGCGCCATCGGTGAGCATGAAAGCCCAATAGGCGGCGGTGACGGCAAGGTAGGCGGCGAAACCGGCGGGTCTGGTCACTGTGCCGCCCCAACCATGCGGGCCACATCCACCAGCCGGTGCGCATAGCCCATTTCGTTGTCATACCAGGCGTAGACTTTGACCTGCGTGCCGTTGA
>JAGRMK010000255.1:0-2917 GCA_020441345.1 Paracoccaceae bacterium | reverse complement strand
GTCGTTGGTGTAATCGGCGCTGACCAGCGGGCGTTCCTCGTATCCCAGGATGCCGCGCAGCGGCCCTTCGGCGGCGGATCTGAACAGGGCGTTGACCTCTGCCACGGTGGTGTCGCGCGCCATCTCGAACACGCAATCGGTGAGCGACGCGTTGAGCAAGGGCACGCGCACCGCATGGCCGTTCAGCCGGCCCTTCAGCTCGGGGTAGATCAGCGTGATCGCCGTCGCGCTCCCGGTCGTGGTGGGGATCAGAGAGTTCAGCGCCGAGCGCGCGCGGCGCAGATCCTTGGCCGGGCGATCGACGATGGTCTGCGTGTTGGTTACATCGTGAATCGTGGTGATCGACCCGTGCCGGATGCCGATCGCGTCGTGCAGAACCTTGACCACCGGCGCGAGGCAATTGGTGGTGCAGGACGCGGCGGTCACGATCTTGTGCCGGGCGGGATCATAGCTGTCGTGGTTGACGCCATAGACGATATTGGCGGTCGGCCCGTCCTTGACCGGGGCCGAGACGACGACGGATTTCACCCCGGCATCGAAATAGGGCGCCAGCTTTGCCGCTGTCTTGAAGGCACCGGTGCAATCGATCACCACATCGACCCCCTCCAGCGGCAGGGCCGACAGGTCGCGCGTGCCGATGAATGGCAGCCGGGTGCCGTCGATGGTCACGCTGTCGGCGTCATGGGCAAAGCGCGCCGGCCAGCGCCCGTGCACGGTGTCGAATTCCAGCAGATGCGCGTGCATCGCGGGATCGCCGGTGCCATCGTTGATCCAGGCGAGGCGCGAATTCGTCTCTAACAGCGCTCTTAGAGCCAGTTTTCCAATCCGGCCAAGGCCATTCAGGGCGTAGGTTGTCATGCGTCATTCTCCGATCTGGTGCGGGCGATGTCATCGACCGCCCGTTGCAGGGACAGGCGGTCGATCTGGTCGAGGGGCAGGGCGGCAAAGGCCAGAACCCGGTTGCGCAGCGCCCCGAAAGCCTGCTGAAAGGCCAGCGCCCTTTGCGCCTCGGTGCCCTGGGCCTTTACCGGGTCGGCCACGCCCCAATGCGCGGTTACGGGCTGGCCGGGCCAGGCGGGGCAGTCCTCGTTCGCGGCCTGGTCGCAAACGGTGAACACGAAATCGAAGGGCGGGGTGTCGGGCGCCTGGAACTCGGACACCGGTTTCGCGCGCAGCGGTGCCAGGTCGTGGCCCTTGGCGGCCAGCATCGCCAGCGCAAGCGGATGCGGCGCATCCTGTGGGCGTGTCCCGGCGGAAAACACCGCGAACCGGCCGCCCGCCTCGGCGCGCAGAAGAGATTCGGCAAACAGCGACCGGGCGGAATTGCCGGTGCACAGGAACAGCACGCGATAGGGGCGGCCGGGCGCGGAGGCCGGGGCGAAAGGCGGGCAGAGCTCGGGGCGGCCCCGGCAGCAATCGAGCAGCAGATCGTCCATCAGCCGCCCGACGCTGGCCATGTCAATCGCATAAAGCAGCGAGGTTCCAACCCGGTGTTGCGTCAGCAACCCGGCCTGCATCAGCGCCGCGACATAGGCCGACGAGGTGCTGAGCTTCAGCCCCAGCGCCTGCGCGATCTCTCCGGCGGGGACCGGGTCGGGATAGCGGCGCATGAGCAGCCGAAAGATCGCCAGCCGCTGCGGGTGGCCAAGGGTCGTGAGGCGAGTCGGGGTTTGTTCATCCATATTCCATGGATAACAGAAATAGAGCGATGCTCAAGTGACAGTTTCATGACGCGGCAAGGCAGGGCAGGGGGGTCAGCGCGCCGTCGTGCGCGCCGACAGATAGCCGATCGCCTCGCCGATCTGCTGCACATCCCCGAACGACCGCGCCACGGTGGAGAGCGCGGCGACATGGTCTTCGTCCGAGCGCGCGGCATTGGCGTCGGCCAGCATCACCACGCGGAAATTGTCCATCGCCGCATCACGCGCCGAGCTTTCGCAACAGATGTTGGTCAGGGTTCCGGCGATCAGGACCGTGTCGATGCCCCGCGCGCGCAGGATCGCCGGCAGTGCGCTTGCGCCGGGGAAAAAGGCCGAAAAGCGGTCCTTGTCGACCGCGAGATCGCCCGGTTCCGGGGTCAGCCCGTCGAACAGGTCATAGAGCGGGTTGCCATGCTGCAAGCCGTCGCGCACCCCCGCGCCGAACCCGGCGGGCATCACCCCGTCGAACATGACGTGCCAGTCGCGCGGCCCGGGCGGAAACGCAGAGCGCACCCAGACCACCGTGCCGCCCGCCGCGCGCATCGCCGCCGCCATGTGGTTGATCGCGGGCACGATGGCGCGGGCCATCGGCACCTCGAGCTGCGCACCGGGGGCGCAGAACATGCGCTGCATGTCGATGATGACCAACGCGCAACGCGCCGGGTCCAGATCGCGAAAGCGATGCAGCGCGCCGTGGCGGGCCAGAACCTGCTCTTGAATCACGGGTGGAAGCTGGGTTGGATGCATGGGGCCTCTCCTGCGTCGTGGGAGCAGGATAACAAGCGAACACCGGGAGTAAACGGGAATGCGACAGGCCGCGGTCCGCATCGGGTATCTGAACCCGTTCCGACCCTTCTGCTGGCAACAGGATGGCGCGGCGCGGGGGCTCTTTGTGACCGCGTTGCAGGCGCGGCTGCCCGCGGGCACGGTGCCCTTGTGGCAGCCCGGCGCGTTGGAGGAATTGCCGCGCTGGCTGGAGGCCGGGCAGATCGACGCCATCGCCGCCAAGGCCATCGTGCCCGAACGCGCCGGGGCCTTCGCCTTTTCCGCGCCGCTGGTCGAAACCGCCGCCGCGCTTCACGCCCGGTTTGGCACCGATGCGCCGGCGATCGCGGCGGCAGGCGGCGCGGTGATCGCCACGCCGGAAACCGGGCCGCTGGCCGGCGTCGATGCCGGTCACCTTGGTGGTGCGCCCGGCCTTGTAGGTCAAGAGTGTA
>JAGRMK010000254.1 GCA_020441345.1 Paracoccaceae bacterium | reverse complement strand
TGCCGCCGATGCTGCTGGGGATTCCGGGCGACGCGACCTATGCCAATTACCAGGAGGCCAATCGCGGGTTTTATCGCCTGACGGTTCTGCCGCTAGCCTCCAAAGTGACAGATTCCCTGGCGCATTGGTTGTCGCAGCACGCAGGACAGCAGCTGGAGTTGAAGCCGGATCTCGACCAGGTGCCCGCCTTGGCGGTGGAACGCGATCAGCATTGGCGCCGGGTGGCCGAGGCCGCGTTCCTGACCGAGGCCGAAAAGCGCGCTCTGCTCGGGCTGCCGCCACGCGCGGAGGAGGCATGAGTGCGCAACGCCGCGCGGTCGGGGGATCGCGGTTTCTCTATGACAGTTTCGACCTGGCGCAGGCCCGGATCGATGCGCAGGAACGCATCGACACCGAGCGCCGTGCGGGTCTGGAATACCGGCTGAGCCGGATCGAAGAGGCTTTGGAGCGTTTGGAAAAGCGGTTGTGGCTGGCGGTGTATGGCGTGGCGTCCGGGGTGATCGTTCACGGCGCGCTGGCCTTGCTGGTGACGCGGATCTGAGGAGGGGCGATGACGGGACTGGAAACGAAATTCACGCAACCGGGCGTGGCCTTGTCGGACGGATCGCTGATCCGCGGCTATGCCTCTGTGTTCGGGGTGCAGGACCAGGGCGGCGATATTGTCATGCCCGGGGCTTACGGCGCCAGCCTGAAGCGTCTGAAGGATGCGGGTGGACGGGTGCGAATGCTCTGGCAGCATGACCAGAGTCAGCCGATCGGCGTTTGGGACGAGGTTTGCGAGGACACGCACGGGTTGCGCGTTTCAGGGCGGTTGCTGACCGATGTGGCCAAAGGCCGCGAGGCGGCGGCGCTGATGGGCGCGGGCGCGGTGGACGGTCTGTCCATCGGGTATCGCACGGTGCGGTCCGAGAAACTTCAAGGTGGCGGGCGAAAGTTGATCGAACTGGAACTGTGGGAGGTGTCGCTGGTGACATTCCCGATGCTGCCGGTGGCGCGGGTCGCGGCCAAGCAGGACACGCGCGGTCTAAGCCTGATGGAGGCTTTCGCGCTCGGGCTCGACGAGGCCCGGGGCGCGCTGCGGGGGTGAAACCGATCGAGTGAACGGACGGACGGCGCGCGGGTCTGGCCCGCGTGGTGGTGGCGGGTGCCCGGGTGCGGCCTGCCGGACCAAGGCAACCAAGAAAGGACGCGAAAGATGAACAGCGAATTCCCCGGCCCCCAGAACCAGACGGGCCAGGCGAAGACCGCGGCGCAGGAGCCGAACGGCGAAGCGGCGCAACTGAAACGGGCGATGGATGGGTTTGTATCTGAGATCAAGACCTTCCGCGCTGATGTAATCGGCAATCTGAAAGAACAGGACGAGCGACTGACCATGCTGGACCGTAAATTTTCGACCAAGACCGCGCGCCCCGTGCTGGCGCAATCCGACGCTGGCGAGGGCCTGCATCTGAAGGCGTTCGACGCCTATCTGCGCAGCGGCGACGACGACGCGCTGCGGGGTATCGTGCTGGAAGGCAAGGGGATGAACACCGCTGTGAATTCGGAAGGCGGGTATCTGGTGGACCCGCAGACCTCGGAGCGAATTCAAGGGGTGCTGTATGCCTCGGCGTCGATCCGTGCGATTGCCAGCGTTGTGCAGGTCGAGGCAGGGTCGTTCGATGTGCTAGTCGATCACGGCGATGTGGGATCGGGCTGGGCGACGGAATCGGCGTCGATCACCGAGACGGGCAGCGCCGCGATCGACCGGATTTCGATCAAGCTGCACGAGTTGTCGGCGATGCCGAAGGCCAGCCAGCGGCTGCTGGAAGACAGCGCCTTCGATGTTGAAGGGTGGCTGGCGGATCGGATCGCGCAGAAGTTCGCGCGTGCCGAGGCCGCGTCGTTCATTGCCGGCGACGGGGTGGACAAGCCGCGCGGCATTCTGGACCATACGATTGCCGCCAATGACTCGGCTGTCTGGGGTGAATTGGGCTATGTCGCAACCGGATCGGCGGGCGATTTCGACGCGGTGAATCCGGCCGACGCGATCGTTGACCTGGTCTATGCGCTGGACGCGGGATATCGCGCGAACGCGGCTTTCGTGATGAATTCGAAGACCGCAGGTGCGGTGCGCAAGATGAAGGATGGCGACGGCCGGTTCTTGTGGTCGGACGGTCTGGCGGCGGGTGAACCCGCGCGTCTGATGGGCTATCCGGTTCTGATCGCCGAAGACATGCCCGATATCGCCGCCAACGCTCATGCCATCGCCTTTGGCGACTTCCGCGCCGGCTACACCGTCGCCGAGCGTCCCGACCTGCGGGTTCTGCGCGATCCGTTCAGCGCCAAGCCGCACGTGCTGTTCTATGCAACCAAGCGCGTTGGCGGCGATGTGACCGATTTCCACGCGATCAAGCTGCTGAAGTTCTCGGTGTCGTAAACACCCGGCGGTGCAAGGAATTGGCCCGGCCCAGACGTGGGGCCGGGCCGATGGCGACGCAGGCGTGCGCGGCGAACTGGTCTGGTTCCGCGTCCCGCATCGTCCGGCTGCTCCCTATCCGTGCGAGCGGTGCGGGGATGCGCCTGCGTCGGTTTTCACAAGGACAAGGCGTCATGGAGGCAAGCATGGATTTGATCGAAACCAGCGCGGTGGATGACGGCGATCTGCCGGTTGCGGCGCTCCGGGCGCATCTGCGGCTGGGCGCGGGCTTTGCCGACGAGGCGACCGTGGATGCGCTGCTGCTGCAATATCTGCGTGCGGCGATGGCGACCATTGAGGCGCGGATCGGCAAAGCTCTGATGACGCGCGATTTTCGCCTGACCCTGCCGTGCTGGCGCTGGGCGGATGCGCAGGCGCTACCAGTCGCACCGGTGACGGTTGTGACCTCGGTGACGCTGATCGATGCGTCGGGCCTACCCGAGCTGGTTGATCCCGCGCGTTGGCGTCTGATCGCTGATCGGCATCGCCCGCAACTGGCGGCGACCGGGGCGGTGTTGCCGATGGTGCCCACCAAGGGCGCGGTCGAGATCGCGTTCAGTGCCGGGTTTGGCGCGGTCTGGGATGCCGTGCCGGATGATTTGCGGCAAGCAGTGATGCTGCTGGCGGCGCAATATTATGAGCATCGCAGCGAGGGCAGCGCGGCCTTGCCGGGGGCGGTCGAGGCGCTGCTGGGCCGCTGGAGACCGGTGCGTCTGACTGCGGGAGGGCACCGCTGATGCGATATGCGTTGAACCGTCCGATGCGGCTGGAAGAAGCGGTGGTCACGCCCGATGGACTGGGCGGCTATTCGACCGCCTGGACCGAGTTGGGGACGCTGTGGGCCGAGCTGCGGGCGGGCTCGGGCACCGAGCGCCGTGGTGCGATTGCGCCGGAAGGGCGGATGACATTCCGCATCTATCTGCGCGCCGCGCCGCAAGGCAGCCCGCAGCGCCCGAGGCCGGACCAACGGCTGCGCGAAGGGGCGCGGGTGTTCACGATTCTGGCGGTGAGCGAAGCGGATCCACAGGGCAGTTTTCTGGTCTGTCACGCGCGTGAGGAGGTTCCGGCATGAGCTATCAGTCGGCTGTGGCGCTGCAACAGGCGCTGTTCGACACGCTGACCGGCGATGCGGTGCTGACCGGCTTGTTGCCCGGCGGCGTGCACGACGCGCCGCCGCCCGGCACGCCGCAGGGCACCTACGGGGTGATCGGCGTCGAGGAGGCGATCGACCGCTCTGACATCAGCGGCCCGGGCGCCGAGCATCGGGTGGCGATTGCCATCGTCAGCGATGCGCCGGGGTTCATGGTGGCGAAAAACGCAGCCGCGCGGATCGGGCAGTTGTTGCCAGACACGCAACCGGCACTGAGCACCGGGCGGATCGTGGCGATCTGGTTTCATCAGGCGCGTGCTCGCCGGGTCGAGGGGGGCGCGGTGCGCCGGATCGACCTGACGTTCCGGGTACGCGTCGAAGGCTGAACTCATCAAACACAAGGAGTTGCGGACATGGCTGTGCAAAGCGGCAAGGATCTGCTGATCAAGATGGACATGACCGGAGCCGGTCAGTTCGAAACCATCGCCGGGCTGCGCGCGACGCGCATCAGCTTCAACGCGGAAACGGTAGATGTGACCAGTCTGGACAGTCTGGGCGGCTGGCGTGAATTGCTGGCGGGCGCGGGCGTCAAGGCGGCGTCGATCTCGGGCTCGGGGGTGTTTCGCGACGCCGCCACCGATGAGCGCGCGCGTTCTGTGTTCTTTAACGGCGAGATCCCCGATTGCCAGGTCATCATCCCCGATTTTGGCATTGTCGAGGGGCCATTCCAGATCACCAGCATCGAATACGCGGGTTCCTTCAACGGCGAGGCAACCTATGAGATGTCGCTGGCCTCGGCCGGGGCGTTGGACTTTGTCGCCGCGACGCCGTTGGCGGCTGGCCCTGAGGATTACCTCGGCGACGGTGGCGATCAACCTGGACCCGAGCAGGGAAGCGGAGAACCGGTCTGATGGGTAATCCCTATACCGGAGAGGTCACGCTGGTTCTGGATGGCCAGCGACGGCCGATGAAGCTGACTCTGGGGGCGTTGGTCGAACTGGAGGCGGCGCTGGGCGCCGACAGCCTGGTGGCGCTGGTTGAACGGTTCGAAACCGGGCAGTTTTCGGCGCGTGATGTCATGGCATTGATCCTGGCCGGGTTGCATGGCGCCGGGCATGACACGACGGCGGATGCCCTCTTGCGAGCAGATATCGAGGGCGGCGCGGTGGGCGCCTCGCGGGCTGCGGCGCGGCTTCTCACGCTGGCCTTCGCATTGCCGGAGGCCCCGGTTTGAGCAACGCGGCGGGCTTGGACTGGCCGGGATTGATGCGCGCGGGGTTGCATGGTCTCGGGCTGCGCCCGTCAGAATTCTGGGCGCTGACACCTATCGAACTGATGTTGATGCTGGGGCGCGAGCAAGTGGCAGGCGGGAGTTTCACGCGCGCGCGTCTGGAAACCCTGGTGCGGCAGTTCCCCGATGGCGCGGCAGCACGAACAACGGGAGCCGAAGATGGCGGAAATGGACGAACTGGGCACGCAACTGGCAGAGCTGGAAGCGCGGATGGCGAGCACCGCGGATATGGTGGCAAGCCTAGATTCCGGTCTCGCAGACATGGGGCGCAACCTGGTCGAGACGAACCGTGAGATGACCGGATTGTCGCGGTCGCTCGGCAGCGGCCTGCGCAAGGCCTTCGAAGGGGTCGTGTTCGACGGGATGCGTTTGTCGGACGCGATGCGCCAGTTGGGGCGGTCGATCTCGGATGCAATCTATTCGGCGGCGATGCGGCCGGTGCAATCGGCTTTGGGCGGGGCCCTGTCTTCGGTGATCAGCGGCGCGATGAGCAGCGTCTTGCCCTTTGCCAACGGCGGGTCATTCGCACAGGGCCGGGTGATGCCCTTTGCGCAGGGCGGCGTGGTGTCGTCACCCGTGACGTTTCCGATGCGCGGTGGCACAGGCTTGATGGGAGAGGCGGGGCCAGAGGCGATCTTGCCGCTGTCACGGGGGGCCGACGGGCGGTTGGGTGTTCGCTCAGCGGGCGGCGGGCGCGCGATGAACGTGGTCATCAACGTCACGACGCCCGATGTCGCCGGGTTCCAGCGCAGCCAATCGCAAATTGCCGCACAAATGCAGCGTCTTTTGGCGCAAGGGCAGAGGAATTACTGAGCCATGAGTTTTCACGAGATCAGATTTCCCGCGACCCTGAGTTTCGGGTCGCTGGGCGGGCCGGAGCGGCGCACCGAGATTGTCACCCTGGCCAATGGCCACGAAGAACGTAACACGCCCTGGGCACAGGCGCGGCGGCGCTACGATGCCGGTCTCGGGCTGCGATCGCTGGACGATGTCGAGCGCTTGATCGCATTCTTCGAAGCGCGCCAGGGCATGTTGCACGGGTTCCGCTGGAAGGACTGGGCCGATTTCAAGACCTGCCCGGCCTCTCGATCGGTGACGGCGCTGGATCAGTCGCTGGGCCATGGCGACGGCGCGACGACGGTGTTTCAAGTGGCCAAGACCTATCGCTCGGGTTCGTGGGACACCACGCGGATCATCACCAAACCGGTTTCGGGAACGGTCCGGGTTGCTGTGGGGGGCACGGAGTTGGGCGAAGGGGTTGCCTGGACGGTCGAGTCCGATACCGGGCGCGTCTTGTTCGTCGATCCCCCGGCGGTGGGGGCCGAAGTCACGGTCGGATTCGAATTTGACGTGCCGGTGCGTTTTGACACCGACCTCATCCAAGTCTCGGTGGCCAGTTTTCAGGCCGGCGACGTGCCCAAGGTTCCGGTGGTCGAGGTGCGGCAATGAGCGATCTGACCACGACGCGCGCCCGCGCCTGGGCACTGGTGCGGCACGACGGCACACAGATGGGGTTCACCGATCACGACCGGGATCTGGCTTTTGACGGGATGATTTTTCGCGCGGGTACCGGGATGAGCGCCAGCGCGATCGTTCAGGCGACGGGGCTGGCGGTGGACAACACCGAGGCGGCGGGGGCGCTGAATGATGCGGGGTTGCGGGAGCAGGATATCCTGGCCGGGCGCTATGACGGAGCGGCGCTGACCATCTGGGAGGTCGACTGGACCGATGTGTCGTCGCGCCGCGTGCTGTTTCGGGGCTCGTTGGGGGAAATAACCCGTGCGGGTGGCGCGTTCCGGGCCGAGTTGCGGGGTCTGACCGAGGGTCTGTCGAAAAGCGGCGGGCGGGTCTTTGGCGCGGTGTGCCCGGCGGTTCTGGGTGATGCACGCTGCGGTTTCGACCTGGACCAGACCGGGTTCTCGACCCAGGTGCCGCTGCTGGCCGTGGCCGAGGGCGGGGCCATTCTGACAGTCGCGGATCAGCCGGAATTTGCCTCGGGCTGGTTCGTGGATGGGGCGGTGGAGTTTCTCACCGGTGCGGCCGTGGCGCAGGTAGGGTTGGTCCGGCGCGAAGAGCAAAAGATCGGCCAGCGGATTCTGCACCTGTGGACGGCGCCGGGGGTGGCGCCAGAAGCCGGCGACAGTGTTCGCCTGGCAGCGGGATGCGACAAACGGTTCGAGACCTGTCGACTCAAATTCCTGAACCAGGAAAATTTTCAGGGGTTTCCGCATATTCCTAGCGACGATTGGCTGATCGCGACGCCGCGCGCCGGGGCAACTGGCGAAAGTGGTGTCAATGGTGGTGGCGGCATTGGCGGGTGACACGTCTGCGGTCGTCATCGCCGCGCGGCGATGGCTGGGCACACCTTATGTGCACCAAGCCTCGGTTTGCGGGGCGGGCTGCGATTGCCTGGGGTTGCTTCGTGGAGTCTGGCGCGACCTGCGTGGCGCGGAACCGGCGTCTGTCCCGGCCTATGGCCCCGATTGGTCGGAGACCGGTGGCACAGAGCCCTTGTGGCAGGCTCTGGAGCGATATCTGAAACCGGCTGCTGCACCCTTGGAAGCGGGACAGGTTCTCTTGTTCCGAATGCGCGCGGGCAGCGTGGCGAAGCACCTGGGCATCGTCAGTTCGGTGTCTGTCCCGCGTTTCATCCACGCCTACAGCGGGCATGGAGTCGTTGAAAGCAACCTCGGCCCGCCCTGGGCACGCCGCGTCGTGGCGCGTTTCGATCTGATTTGATGTGAAGGAGCCTGCAAATGGCGACACTGCTATTGTCTGCCGCCGGGGCGGCGCTGGGTGCCAATTTCGGTGGCGCGATCCTGGGACTTTCGGGCATGGTGATTGGCCGCGCGGTCGGGGCAACCTTGGGCCGGGTCATTGATCAGCGCCTGATTGGCATGGGTTCGGGTGCGGTGGAAACCGGGCGCATCCAGCGTTTGCAGGTGACTGGTGCTGGCGAAGGCGTGGCCTTGCCGCTGATCTGGGGGCGCATGCGTGTCGCCGGGCACGTCATCTGGGCCTCTGGCTATGACGAGATTCCCGGGCGCTCGCGACGCACCAAGGGCGGGCTGGGCCCCAAGATCACCGATGAATCGCGCTTTGTGGTCAGCGTGGCAATCGCACTGTGCGAGGGCGAGATCTCGGGGATCGGGCGGGTCTGGGCCTATGGGGACGAAATTGCGCCGAAAGACCTGAACATGCGGGTCTATCGCGGCACCTCCGATCAGATGCCCGATCCAAAGATCGAGGCCAGCGAGGGGACGGGCATGGCACCGGCTTATCGCGGCACGGCATATGTTGTGATCGAGGACCTGGATCTTGGTGCCTATGGCAACCGCCTGCCTAGCCTGTCGTTCGAGGTGATCCGTGCCGCTCAGGCCGAAGGGCAGCCGACCCTTCAGCAGGCGATCGAGGGCGTAGCCTGGATGCCCGGTTCGGGCGAATATGCTCTGGCTACAGAGACGGTTCTGTTGAGCGGCAGCGGACAGCAATCCCAGTTCAGCCAGATCGGACAAACCGAAAGGCGGCAAGCGAATGCCAACTCGCCCTCGGGCGAGGCGGATTTTCCAACCGCGCTGCGCGATTTGCAAAACCAGTTGCCGAATGCTCGCTCGGGCTTGTTGATCGCGTCCTGGTTCGGCGGCGATTTGCGCTGCGGCTCCTGCGAGATCCGGCCCAAGGTCGATTTCAAGACACAGGACGGACACGAACAACCCTGGGCGGTCAGCGGCGTGACGCGCAGCACGGCGCAAGAGGTCGCGCGCCAGGACGATGCTCCGGTCTACGGCGGGACGCCGTCCGATAGCTCGGTGTTACAAGCCATTGCGGCGATGAAGGCAGCGGATCAGGCTGTGGTCTTCTATCCCTTTCTGTTGATGGAGCAATTGTCAGGAAACGGTTTGCCGGACCCTTGGTCCGACGCGCCGGATCAGCCGGTTTTGCCCTGGCGCGGGCGCATTACGTTGTCGCGGGCGCCCGGCCAGGTGACAACGCCGGACCGGACCGCTGCTGCCGACGCCGAGGTTGCGGCGTTCTTTGGCACGGTTCAGCCCAGCGATTTCACCGTTTCGACCGGTGCCGTGGTGTATTCCGGGCCCGAAGAGTGGTCGTATCGGCGTTTCATCCTGCATTACGCGGCGCTTTGTGCGGCGGCGGGTGGGGTGTCCGCGTTCTGCATCGGGTCGGAAATGCGCGGCCTGACGCAGATCCGGGGCGCGGGCGACGGCTTTCCGGCGGTGGCGGAAATGGTGGCGTTGCTGCACGATGTGCGCGCGATTCTGGGGCCGGAAGTCAAATTGACCTATGCCGCCGACTGGAGCGAATATTTCGGCTATGATGCCGGAGAGGGAAACCGCTATTTCCACCTCGATCCGCTATGGTCGGACGATGATCTGGATGCTGTCGGTATCGACAATTACATGCCCTTGGCCGATTGGCGAAGCGGCGAGGGCCATCTGGACGCACTTGCAGGATGGCGCACAGGCTATGAGCTTGATTATCTGAAGGGAAACATCGCGGCAGGCGAGGGGTTCGACTGGTATTATCCAGACGATCAGGCCCGAGAGGCGCAGCGCCGCGAGGCGATCAGCGACGGCGAGGGTGAGGCCTGGATCTGGCGATACAAGGATTTGCGCGCGTGGTGGGAAAACCGTCACACCGAGCGCCTGAATGGCCTTCGCGCTGAAGAGCCGACCGATTGGGAGCCGCGCTCGAAACCGATCTGGTTCACGGAATATGGCTGTGCCGCAATCGACAAGGGCGCCAATCAGCCGAACGTGTTTCTCGATCCGAAATCCTCGGAATCGCGGGCGCCGTATTTCTCGAACGGGCAGCGCGACGATCTGATGCAGATGCAATACTTGCTGGCGATGCATGCGCATTGGACGGACCCGGCCAATAATCCGGTTTCCGATGTCTATGCCGGTCCGATGGTGGACTGGTCGCGCAGCCATGCCTGGGCCTGGGATGCGCGGCCCTGGCCCTGGTTTCCGTCGAACGCCGATTTGTGGTCGGATGGCGCGAACTGGGTGCGGGGGCACTGGTTGACCGGCCGCGCAACCAATCAGCCACTGGCCGCGGTGGTTGCCGAGATGTGTGAGCGCGCGGGCATCGCGTCTTACGATGTCAGCCGCCTGTACGGGGTGGTGCGCGGCTATTCTGTCCCGTCTACCGCGACGGGACGCACGGCGTTGCAGCCCCTGATGTTGGCACATGGCATCGAGGCGGTCGAACGCGAGGGGACGCTGGTGTTTCGCATGCGCGATGGCCGCGACGCGATTCCGCTGGACCTGGGCAATCTTGTTGCGCGAGACGATGGCGACCTGTCGGTAACGCGCGGGCCGCAGGCCGAAACCACAGGGCGTTTGCGGCTTTCCTACATCGAGGCCGAAGGGCAGTTCGAGATACGCAGCGCCGAGGCGGTTTTGCCCGATGAGCGCAGCGGGGATGTGTCCAGCAGCGAATTGCCGTTGACGTTGACCCGAGGCGAGGCGCGCACGGCGGTCAAGCGCTGGCTGTCCGAAGCGCGGGTCGCCCGCGATGTCGCGCGGTTCAGCCTGCCGATGTCCTCTGGGCTGGGAGCAGGGGATATCGTCTCGCTGGCACACGAGGGCGCGCGGCGGACCTATCGGATCGACCGGGTCGAGCTTACCGGCGCACGCGAGATCGAAGCCGTGCGCACCGAGCCGGGCCTGTTTCGGCATGCGGATGGATCGGACGATCTGCCGCAGGCCGGTGCTTATCAGGCGGCGGTGCCGGTGCTGCCGTTGTTTCTGGATCTTCCGCTGATGCGCGGTGATGAGGTGCCGCACGCGCCGCATCTGGCCGTGACCGGGTTGCCATGGCCGGGCGCGGTCGCGGTTTATGATGCCCCTGCCACCAGCGGTGCGTTTTCCCTGAACACAACCAAGGGGTTGCGCGCCAGCATCGGATTGACGCGCACGCCGCTGTTTCGCGCGCGACCGGCGATGTGGCAACGAGACGCCGGCGTGGAGGTGGCGTTTGGCCAGACCTCGGCCCTGTCGTCGATCGAGAGCGAAGAAGTGTTCGCTGGGGCCAACCTCGCGGTCATCGGCAATGGTGCAGAGTGGGAAGTGTTCCAATTCAAGACCGCAGCGCTGATCGAACCCGGAGTCTGGCGACTGTCAGGGCTGTTGCGGGGGCGCCATGGGACCGACGCCTTGATGCCTGCCGCCTGGGCACCCGAGTCAATCGTGGCGATCCTCGACGCGGCCGTGTCGCAAGTCGATCTGGCTGAGACAATGCGCGGCGTCGCGCGACGTTGGCGGATCGGCTCGGCGGCGCTGGCCTATGATGATCCAAGCTATGTCGAAAGCACCGAGGCTTTCGCGGGCATCGGGTTGCGACCCTTTGCGCCGGCGCATCTGCGGGCTCGACAGGTGGCGCCTGCCGGTGATCTTGCCGTGACCTGGGTCCGTCGCACACGTCAGGGTGGCGACAGCTGGGCCGGTGTGGATGTGCCGCTTGGCGAGGAAACAGAGCGGTATCTGGTTCGCGTAAGCAAGGCCGGAACCGTTCTGCGCGAGGTGCAGGTCTCTTCACAGGCTTTCGCCTATTCCGCCGCCGAGCAATTGGCCGATGGAGCCGTGGCGCCGTTCACCGTCAGCGTGGCGCAGATTTCGGCGCTCTTCGGTGCGGGATTGTTCGCGTCGCTCGATCTCGAGGCATGACGACGGTGCGTCCCGTCACGCAAACCGATCTGGCCGCCGCGGCACGGGTGTTGTTGCTGGCCCCGCCCGCCGCGCGCGAGGCCGAGGCACGATCGCTGATTGCACAGGCACATACGGCCGATGCGCACCGCCGGGCAACGGGGCGGGCGCATCCGTGGTTCGGTAACGGAACCTTGTTGTCCGCAGCGCTTCGGCGCCCGGCCGCCGAGCCGCGAGGGCCGGGGGATTGCACCTATCTGGCTTGCATGGCGCAGGTGATCGACGCTCTTTTGGATGGGTATTGACCTGCCTGCATCGATTGCTACATCGACTCACTGGAAAAATCCGGAGAATCCCCTATCTTTCGGAGTCTTGGAAACGGAGGCACCGATGCCTGAATTCAAAGCGAAACTTGCGCCGCTGGATCCGGTATGGCAGCGTATCCGCACCGAAGCCGAACAGGTCGTACGCGATGAGCCGCTGATGGGCGGGGTGATGCACAACAATCTTCTGCATCACCCGACACTGGATCGTGCGCTGGCATTCCGCTTTGCGCTCAAGCTCAAGTCGGCCGAGATCAGCGAACAGATCCTGCGCGAGATCGCCGAAGAGGCTTATGCCGACGACGGCGCATTGGGCGAGGCGGCGCGTGCGGACCTGATGGCGGTGCATGATCGCGATCCGGCCTGCCATCGCTATTTGCAGCCGGTCATGTATTTCAAGGGCTATCAGGCGTTGCAGGCCTATCGCGTCGGCCATTGGCTGTGGAAGCGCGGGCGCGTAGACATGGCGTCTTTTGTGCAGATGCGGATTTCCGAGATGTTCGGCGTCGACATTCACCCCGCGGCAAAGATGGGCAAGGGGATCATGATCGACCACGCGCACTCTATCGTTATCGGGGAAACCGCCGTCGTAGGCGACAATGTGTCGATGCTGCATTCCGTGACCCTGGGGGGCACCGG
>JAGRMK010000253.1 GCA_020441345.1 Paracoccaceae bacterium | reverse complement strand
GAGGCGCTGGAAAAGGCGATCACCGGGGCCGAGACCAAGGCGGTGCTGGAGGATCTGTACCTGCCTTACAAACCCAAGCGGCGCACCAAGGCGATGATTGCGCGCGAGAACGGGCTGGAACCCCTGGCCGATGCAATCCTGGCGGACCGGGCCGCCGACCCCGAGGCGCTGGCGGCCGGGTTCGTCACCGAGGCGGTCGCCGATGTGAAGGCGGCGCTGGAAGGCGCGCGCGAGATCGTTGCTGAGCGGCTTGTCGAGGATGCGGGCCTCAAGGCGCGGTTGCGCGGCCATATGCAGGAGGTGGCGCGGCTGGTCTCCGAGGTCTTGCCGGGCAAGGAGGGTGAGGGGGCGAAGTTCGCCGACTATTTCGCGCATTCCGAGCTGTGGTCGAAGGTGCCCAGTCACCGCGCGCTGGCGATGATGCGCGGGCGTAACGAGGGGATCCTGGCGCTGGACCTGGCGGTTGAGCCCGAGGCGGCGCGCGGCGAGAGCACCGCCGAGCGGATGGTGATCGGGGCGCTGGGCGTGTCGGGGGGCGGCAAGGGCGACGACTGGCTGCGGCTGGTCGGCGCCTGGGTGTGGCGCATCAAGCTGAAGCTGGCGTTGACGCTGGATCTGATGACCGATCTGCGCGAGGCCGCCGAGGCCGAGGCGATCCGCGTCTTTGCCCGCAACCTCAAGGACCTGTTGCTGGCCGCGCCGGCTGGTGCCAAGGCGACGATGGGGCTGGATCCGGGTATTCGCACCGGCGTCAAGGTGGCGGTCGTGGATGCCACCGGCAAGGTACTGGATACCGCGACGGTCTATCCGTTCCAGCCGCGGATGGACATCCAGGGCACGCTGGCCGCGCTGGAGCATCTGGTGCGCAAGCATGGCGTGGCGCTGATCGCTATCGGCAATGGCACCGCCAGCCGCGAGACCGACGCCCTGGTCGTGCAACTTCTGGCGAAACTGCCCGCGCCGCGCCCGGTCAAGGTGGTGGTGAGCGAGGCCGGCGCCTCGGTTTATTCCGCCAGCGAACTGGCGGCGCGAGAATTCCCCGATCTGGATGTGTCGCTGCGCGGCGCCGTCAGCATCGCGCGGCGTTTGCAAGACCCGTTGGCGGAACTGGTCAAGATCGAACCCAAGGCAATTGGCGTCGGCCAGTATCAGCACGACGTGAACCAGTCGGCGCTGGGCCGGGCGCTGGATGGCGTGGTCGAGGATGCCGTGAACGCGGTCGGCGTGGATCTGAACACGGCCTCGGCACCACTGTTGGCGCGGATTTCGGGCCTGAGCACCGGGTTGGCGGAATCGGTTGTGGCGCATCGCGATGCGAACGGGCGGTTCGCGACCCGCAAGGAATTGCTGAAAGTGCCGCGCCTTGGCCCGAAGGCCTTCGAGCAGGCGGCAGGGTTCTTGCGCATCCAGGGCGGCAAGGAGCCGCTGGATGCCTCGTCGGTGCACCCAGAGGCCTATGACCTGGCGCGGCGCATCGTTGCGGCCACCGGGCGCGACGTCAGCAGTCTGATGAATGATCCGACCCCGGTGCGGCGGTTGCAGCCCGAGGACTTCGTCGGCGGGGCCTTTGGCCTGCCGACGGTGCGCGACATCCTGGCGGAACTGGAGAAACCCGGCCGCGACCCGCGCCCCGAATTCAAGACCGCCACCTTTGCCGAGGGCGTCCACGAGATCCGCGATCTGAAGCCGGGCATGCAGCTGGAAGGCACCGTGACCAATGTCGCCGCCTTTGGCGCTTTCGTCGATGTGGGCGTGCATCAGGACGGGCTGGTGCATGTCAGCCAGTTGGCCGACCGCTTCGTCAAGGATCCGCATGAGGTGGTCAAGGCGGGAGACGTGGTGACGGTGCGCGTGGTCGAGGTGGACGTGGCGCGCAAACGCATCGGGCTGAGCATGCGCAAGGACGGCGGCGGCGATTCGCGCGAGCAGCGAGGCCCACGTGCCGATTCGCGCGAATCGCGGGGACCGGGCGGCAAGGGCCCGCGGCAAGGCTCGGCCGGGCCGACGAAAACCGCGTCCGAGCCCGGCGGATTCGGTGCGGCGCTGCTGGATGCCATGAAGAAACGCTGAATCCGTATTGAATCGGCCACAGGTCGGACCCCATCGGGATTCGTGACTTGCCCTGACCCCCTGCTATGCGGCTTGATCGCTTGATAACGGGGGATCGGGGGATCATGGCCGACATTTCTGCGAAGCGCCGCATCTGGGGCTGGTGGTGGTTCGATTGGGCCAGCCAGCCCTACAACACGCTGCTGATTACCTTCATCTTTGGCCCTTACGTGGTGAACGTGGTGGGCGACGGGTCGCGCGCGCAAGCGATCTGGGGTTACGGGATCGGCGCGGCGGGTGTGTTGCTGGCGGTGCTGGCGCCATTGCTGGGTGCGGTGGCGGACAAGTCCGGCAAACGCATGGCTTTTGTCTGGTTCTTTTCGCTGCTCTACGTGATCGGCGCCTGGGGCCTGTGGTGGTCGGCACCCGAGGGGTTCAACATCTGGCTGGTGATGCTGTTCTTCTGCGTCGGCCTGATCGGCATGGAATTCGCCACGATCTTCACAAATGCCATGTTGCCCGACCTCGCCCCGCGCGAGGAGATCGGCAAGGTTTCGGGCTCTGGCTGGGCCTGGGGTTATGTCGGCGGGTTGATCGCGCTGATCCTGATGCTGGCGCTGTTCGCCGAGGGATCGACCGGCACGACCCTGATCGGGATCGAGCCGCTGTTCGGGCTGGACCCGGTAACGCGCGAGGGCACGCGCTTTGTCGGCCCGTTCTCGGCGATCTGGTATATCGTTTTCATGATCCCGTTCTTTCTATGGGTGCGTGAGCCGCAAAAACCGGGTGCGGTCAGCATAAGCGCTGCCGTGAGCGGGGCCTGGCCAGAGCTGAAGACCACGCTGAAATCGCTGCCAGGTGACCGGAGCCTGTTCGCCTTTCTTGGCTCGTCGATGTTCTACCGCGATGCGCTGAATGGGGTGTATACCTTTGGCGGGATCTACGCGGCCGGGGTTTTGCAATGGACCGTGATCGATGTCGGCGTGTTCGGTATCCTGGCGGCCTTTACCGGCGCAGTCTTCGCCTGGCTTGGCGGCAAGGCCGACAGTCGCTTTGGCCCCAAGCCGGTGATCTTGTTCAACGTGGTCGTTCTGGCGGCGGTCGCGCTGGCGATTGTCTTTGTTTCGCGCACCTCGGTGTTTGGTCTGCCGGTCGAACCGACCAGCAGCCTGCCGGACATCACCTTCTACGTTCTGGGCGCGCTGATCGGGGCCGGGGGCGGCGCGTTGCAGGCCGCCAGCCGAACGATGATGGTGCGCCAGGGTGACACCGAGAAGATGACCGAGGGCTTTGGCCTGTATGCGCTGTCGGGCAAGGCCACGGCGTTCATTGCGCCGTTGTCGATCGGCATCGTGACCGACCTCACCGACAGCCAGCAATGGGGTATCCTGCCGGTTGCGGTGCTGTTCATGATCGGGCTGTTGTTGCTGGCCTTCGTCAACCCTGACGGAAGGGGCAAGGCATGAGATCACGGCGATTCCTCTCTGCGCTGTTTGCCGGGACCGTCGCTCTGGCGGCCTGCGTGAGCGCGATTGACCCGGCCGTCAGCCAGGACAACGCCAGCCAGGCGCTGGGCGCGCATCGGCTGGCAACCACGGAACCGGCGCAATCCTATGGCAGCTATGCACGGGGTTGCGCCGACGGGCTGGTGCAACTGCCCGAGACCGGTCCGACGTGGCAGGCGATGCGCCTCAGCCGCAACCGAAACTGGGGCCACCCCGAGATGATCGACTACCTCCAGGATCTGAGCCGCGAGGCGGCGCAGATCGGCTGGGCAGGGCTTTATGTCGGGGACATCAGCCAGCCGCGCGGCGGACCGACAAGCTCTGGCCACCGCAGCCACCAGATCGGGCTGGATGCCGATATCTGGATGCTGCCACCGGGGAGTCTGACCCTGTCCAGAACCGAGCGCGAGAACATCAGTTCGGTATCCGTGCGCACCGACGATCAACGCGGGCTGACCCGGCACTGGACGCCGCAGCACGCGCAAGTGCTGCGCGCAGCGGCCAGCGATCCGCGTGTTGACCGGGTGTTTGTGGCGGCGGCTGTCAAGATCGAGCTGTGCCGCACCGCGACGCCCGCCGATACGCCCTGGCTGCAACGCATTCGCCCGATTCAGGGCCACAATTATCATTTCCACGTGCGCCTGCGCTGCCCCGCGGGATCGCGCGCCTGTGAAACGCAATCGCCGACCGTCGCCGAATTGTCCAATGGGGGGAATGGCTGCGACGAGACGCTGACCTGGTGGGTCACGGATTTCCTGAACCCGCCACCCTCGTCCGGCCAACCGCCCGCCGAGCCTGCTCCTCGGCGGCGGCACCCGCGTGAATACACGCTGGCCGATCTTCCTCGACAATGTTCAGAAGTTGCTCAAAGACCATGAAAAACGCTGCCAAGCTGTTAGCCGCCGCCCTGTTAGCCGCCGCGCTGCCCGCCGGTGCACAGGCCCAGTCCGACACCTATTACGCCGGAGTCGTGCAACACCCTGCGACCAACATTCCGCCAACCCAGGTCGTCGCACGCTACCTGTTGCCGACGGTTCCGGGGGGGATCAACGATTTTTCGGGGATCGCCAGCCTCGACGGCGTCAACGTCACGCTGTTGTCGGACCATGGTTTCATCGTGACCGGCCGTCTGGTGCGGGGCTACGGACAACAGATCGAGGGCTTTCAGATGCAGCAACGGGTGCCGTTGCTGAGCGAAGAGGGCACTATCCTGAGCGGATCGCTGCATGATTCCGAGGGGCTGGCGCTGGATCGCAGCGGACGGATCTACGTGTCTTTCGAGCAGCACAACCGCGTCTTGCGCTATGCGCGGCTGGGCGCGCGGGCCGAGGCGTTGGGCGAGCACGCCGATTTCAGCCGGATGCGCGCGGGTCGCGGCATGGAGGCCCTGGCGGTCGCGCATGACGGGACGATCTATGCGATCCCCGAACGCCCGGCGCGGGCGACGTATGGCTTTCCGTCGTACCGCCTGCAGAACGGCGAATGGACCGGGTCCTTCCGCCTGCCGCAGGACGGAACCTTTCTGCCGGTGGGGGCCGATTTCGGTCCCGACGGGTTGCTCTATGTGCTCGAACGAGAGCAAGGGACGCGCGGATTCCGGTCGCAAGTGCGCCGGTTCGGCATTCGTGGCCGGGGCATCAGCGAACCCCAGGTGATCATGCGGTCCGAGTATGGCCAGTTCGATAACCTCGAGGGTCTCAGCGTGTTTCGCGACTGGTCGGGGCGCATCCGGTTGCTGATGGTGTCCGACGACGACCGGGCCGCCGGCCGTCGCAGCGAAATCGTCGATGTGGTGGTGAACCGCTGACGGGATTGCATCGGGGCGGCGGGTTTCCTACCTGTAAGCAAACAGGACGGAGGCCCCGCGGGTGAGCAAGACGACAACCGATCTCAACCCGGCCACGGTGCCGGTTCTCTGGCTTCTGGGCAAGACCGGGGCCGGGAAGACCTCGATCATCCGGGCGCTGACCGGGGCCGGCGCGGTGGGCAACGGCTTCGCGCCGGGCACCCGCGAGGCAACCGTGCACGATTTCCCGGCGACCGAGCCCGCGGTGCGGTTTCTGGACACCCGCGGGTTGGGCGAGGCCGGGCACGACCCGGCAGAGGACTTGGCCGCGGCGCAAGGGCTGGCAAATGCCGCACTGGGGGTGATGCGCTACGACGATCCGGTGCAGGCGCCGGTGATCGCCCAGCTCCGCACGCTGAAACTGCCGGTTCTGCTGGTGTTCACCGGCGCCGATCTGTTGCCCGACGAGGGCGCGCGCGAGCGCGTGCGCGCGCATATCCGCAAGGAGATCGGGCGCGACCTGCCCTTTGTGTCGCTCTCATTGCCGCCCGAGGGGGTCGTGACCGGCGTCGAGGCCCTGCTCGATGCACTCGACAGCTTCATGCCCCGCGCCACCGCCGCCCTGCGCCGTGCAGAGGAGGCGCGGCATTTCCTGACGCTGCGGCCTCTGGTGTTGCGTTACGCGGCGATGGCCGGGGCCAGCGATGTCGCCCCGGTGGTCGGTGCGGCGGCGGTTCCGGCAGTGCAGGGCGCCTTGTTGCAGGCACTGGCACGACGCCACAAGGTCGATCTGACGCCGGCCCGGCTGCGCTTGCTGGCTTCGGCGCTGGGCACCGGGGCGCTGGTGCGGCTGGCGACCAGCCATGTGATCAGGCAGGGTGCAAAGCTGGTGCCGGTGGCCGGGCAGACCCTGGGCGCGGCAGCGGCGGCGGGCGCCAGTTTCGCCACGACCTATGCACTGGGCCGTGCCGCCTCGGCCTGGCTTTATGGCACCGCGCGCGGGGCGCCACCGGATCAGAAGACGCTGCGCGGGCTTTACGATCAGGCGCTGCGGGGCGCGCGCGATGCCGCTGACTGACCGCCTGCGCCAGGCAGCGCTGCGCTGGAGCCATCTGGGTCTGGTGCTGGTGCTGGCGGCGCCGGTGATCCTCAGTTCGGTTCTGGGCTTCGTCTGGCTGTATGAACGTGGCTGGTTGCTTTGGTTCGCATTGGCCTCGGCGGGGTTTTATGCCGTGGTGCGCGGCGGAATGCTGTTGGTGCGCTGGCAGACACGCCGCAGCGGGCGGGCCGATACCCGCGATCTGCCCAGCCCCATCGCCGACCCCGACTGGTCCGATGCCGAGGTTGCGGCCTATGACCGCGCCCGCGCGCGGATCGCCGCGCGTCTGACTGTCCCAATTCCCTGGGCCGATCTGCCGCAAGAGGCGTTGGCGGTGGTCGAGGAACTCGCCGCAGACATGTCTGGCGGGCAACGCAGCGCGCTGGACTTCACCGTGCCCGAGGCGCTGCTGCTGATCGACCGCGTGGCGCTGCAATACCGTGCCTTCCTGCTGCGCAACGTGCCTCTTTCCGACCGGCTGTCGGTGCGCACGATGCACTGGCTGTGGCGCAAGCAGGACGCGGCGCTGACCGCCTGGGAAACCGGATTTCTGGCCTGGCGCGGCGTGCGGCTGGTGATCAACCCCGCCGTGGGGCTGCTGCGCGAGGCCGAGCGCGTGCTGGCCAGCGGCCTGCAAGACCGGTTGACGGACCGCTTTCGACGCGACGCACAGGCGATCTTGCTGGAAGAGGCGGCGCAGGCGGCGATTGATCTCTATTCCGGGCGGCTGCGGGTGTCCGAGGCCGAGATGGCGCGGTTGGCCCTGGAGTCGGACAGGCGAGACCAGGCGATTGCCGCACCCGGCGATCCGCCGCTGCGCATCGTCGTCGTCGGGCAGCGCGGCGCGGGCAAATCGACGCTGATCAACGCACTTCTGGGCGGCGACGCCGCCGAGGTCGATGCCGCTCCGACCACCGACGCCGTCGCTGCCTATGACTGGATGCTGGACGACCTGGCTTGCCGGTTGATCGATACGCCGGGGCTGGATGGCGGAGAAAAGCAGATCGCCGCCCTGGCGCAGCAAATGGCCGGGGCGGATCTGGTGCTTTGGCTGCATCGCGCCAACCGGCCCGGCCGCGCCGCTGACCTGGCGCTTGCCGATGCCTTTCGCGCGCTGATGGCGCAAAGCCCCGAACGTCGCCCGCCCGTCACGCTGCATGTTGCCAGTGCCGCCGAAACCCTGTTGCCGGGTTGGCCGCGCCCCGAGAACGAATTGACCGCGCAGGACCGCGCGACGATAGACGCGGCGATGCGGGCGATCGGTGACGCGACCGGCGCGACCGATGTCTTGCCGATCCGGGCCGAAGACCCTGACTGGAACCTGGACGCCCTGCGCGACGGGATCCTTGCCGCGCTGCCCCGGGCGCGTTTGGTGCAGCGCAACAGGCTGCGGCTGGGCGCGGGCAAGGTGCCGGGGGTTGGCGGCAACGCCCTGCGGGCCGGGCGCGGTGCCGGCGCCGTCGCCAGAACGCTTTGGGGTCGGCTGCGGCGTTGAACCGCGTCGCGGACGGTGCGTCAACCCGGGCGCGGATTGCGCCCGGAACGACGCACCCTACGGCGCATCGGGCGCAGGGCCGGGCTTCTGCGGGCGCAACGGCGCGAAGTCCTCTGGCGTGATTGTCTCGTGCTCCAGCAACAACAAGGCCCCGGCCAGAAGGTCGTCGCGATGCGCCGCGAGCAATGCCTTTGCGCGTTCATAGGCGGTATCCAGCAACTCGCGGATTGCCAGATCGACCTCGCGTGCGGTGGCCTCGGAATGGTCGCGCCCGCCCATCTGAAAGGTCTCGCCACCCAGGAACCCGCTCTGGTCTCGATCCAGCACGACCTGTCCGAGTACCGGGTGCATGCCGAAGCGCGTGACGATCTGGCGGGCGATATCGGTGGCGCGGACCAGATCGTCGGCGGCCCCGGTCGAGACCTCGCCCCGGTGCAGATCCTCGGCGGCGCGCCCGGCCAGCAGCATCACCATGCGGTTCTCCAACTCGCTCCGGGTGATCAGGAACCGGTCCTCGGTCGGGCGGGTCAGGGTATAGCCCAGCGAACCGATGGTGCGCGGGATTATCGACACCTTGTGCACCGGGTCGGCACCAGGCAGGTTCGCCGCCGCCAG
>JAGRMK010000252.1 GCA_020441345.1 Paracoccaceae bacterium | reverse complement strand
CGCTGGCCTCGATGTTCCACCTGCCGGGCGATACCCAGGCGCCGCATGTCTACGGCCGCATCTCGAACCCGGTCTGGAGCGAGGTCGAGGCCGCGCTCGGCCTGCTGGAGGGCGCCGAAGCCATCCTGTTCCCGTCGGGAATGGCGGCCATCGCCGCCACCTTCCAGACGCTGCTGAAGGCCGGCGACCGCATCCTGCTGCCGTCGGACGGCTACTACGTCACCCGCCGCCTCGCCGCCGAGCATCTGGCGCGCATCGATGCGCGCATTGCCGACCTGCAATCCATGCGCGCCACGGTCGCGGGTCTGGTATCAGCCTGCGCGGGCGATCACCGGCCCGACTGCCCGATCCTGTCCGACCTGGCGACGGGCGAAGCGGTGCGCGGCGGGCATCATCGCGTGACCGACTAGCCCCTTGCCGCGCTCCCGCACCGCCGTCATGGTGTGGCCATGTCCCGATCCGAACGCCTGCTCACCGTGTTGCAGATCCTGCGCCGTCATCGTCGCCCGCTTCCCGCGCAGCGCATCGCCGAGGAAACCGGCGTCTCGTTGCGCACAATTTACCGCGACATCGACACCCTGCGCGCGCAGGGCGCCGTGATCGAAGGCGAGGCAGGTCTGGGATATATCCTGCGCCCCGGCTTCCTGCTGCCGCCCCTGATGTTCAGCGCCGACGAAATCGAGGCGCTGGTGCTGGGCGCGCGTATGGTTTCGGTCCGCGCCGATCCCGCGCTGGCGCGTGCCGCGACCGAGGCCCTGGCCCGGCTCAGCGCGGTGCTGCCACCCGAACTGCGCGATCTGGCCGACAGTTCCGCCCTGCTGGTGCCGCCCCCGGCGACCCCGCCCGCGCCGTTCCTGGCCGATCTTCGGATCGCGATCCGCCGTGAACGCAAGGTGAGCATCACGTATCGCGATGCCGGGGGCACGCCCAGCGCGCGGATCATCTGGCCTTTTGCCTTGGGTTTTTTCGACACGGTGCGCATGGTCGTCGCCTTTTGCGAAACCCGCCAGGCCATTCGCCATTTCCGCGAGGACCGGATCGAAACCTGCTCGCCGCTTGAGGCCCGCTATCCCACCCGCCGCGCACAGTTGTTGCGCGAGTGGCGCACGACCGACCGGCGCGCACCCGGCAATACAGCGGACACCCCGCTGCGACGCTGAACGCTACTGACAGAAGCTGACACTCGACTATGGGACAGAGGGCCTATCGAAACACAGGAGACACCGATGCCCCATCAACCGTCCATCATTCTATACGTCAGCAACCCCATTGCCAGCGCGGCGTTTTACACGACGGCGCTGGGCCTGACCGCGCAATACGCCTCGCCGGGGTTCGCGATGCTCAGCTTCGCCTCGGGCCTCGATCTGGGCTTGTGGAAACGCGAGGCCGTGGTTCCCGCCGCCGCCAACCAACCGGGCGCGATGGAGGTGGCCCTTGCCCTGCCGGACCTCGACAGCCTGAGAACCCTGCGCGCATCTCTCGGCGCACGGGGCACGCCCATTACCCAGGACATTGAAACGATGGATTTCGGCACCGCCTTTTCCGTCACGGACCCCGATGGCCACCGCATCCGGCTCTTTGTCCCCGCCGAGGCCGCATGACCAGAAACTGGGTTGCCGTTGCATCGGCCGATCACGTCGCCATCGGACGGCGTGACGGCTTCATGCAGGTCTGCCACGGCAAGCCCGGCCCGTTGAGCCGGGTGCAGCCGGGCGATCTGGTCGCCTATTACTCGCCGCGCGACCAGATGCGCGGCGG
>JAGRMK010000251.1 GCA_020441345.1 Paracoccaceae bacterium | reverse complement strand
GCCGTTCATGATCCTGCCGCTCTATTCGGTGATGAAGACCATTCCGCCCAGCTATGTCCGCGCCGCGAAAAGCCTGGGCGCGAACGATTGGACCGCGTTCTGGCGGGTCTATTTCCCCCAATCGGTGCCGGGCATCGGCGCGGGTGCGATCCTCGTGTTCATCATGGCGGTCGGCTACTACATCACGCCGGAGCTGGTGGGTGGTCCGTCGGGCATGTTCATCTCGAACCGGATTGCGCATCAGTGGAACGTATCGGGCAATTGGGGCCTTGTCGGCGCCTTGGGCACGATCCTGCTGATCGCGGTTCTGATGCTCTACTGGGTCTATGACAAGATTGTCGGCATCGACAATGTAAAGCTGGGGTAACGAACAATGGCGCTTCCAAGTTACGCATCGCCGCTGCAACGGACCTGGTATTACGGGTTCCGGGTTCTCTGCGGGCTGATCTTCTTCTTTCTGATGTTCCCGATCATCGTGATCATCCCTCTGTCGTTCAACGCGCAGGATTTCTTTACCTTCACGCCTGAGATGGTGGCGCTTAACCCGGATGGGTACAGCCTCAAGCACTATGTTGACTTTTTCACCAACCCAGATTGGCAGCACGCGATGTGGAACTCGCTGTCGATCGCGCCAATGGCGACGCTGGTGTCGGTCAGCCTGGGCACCCTGGCGGCCATCGGCCTGAGCCAGAGCCACGTCCCGTTCAAACGGCTGATCATGGCGATCCTGATTTCGCCGATGATCGTGCCGTTGATCATCTCGGCGGCGGGGATGTATTTCTTCTTCTCGACGATCGGCCTGCAAGGGACATACTGGGGCGTCGTGCTGGCGCATGCCATTCTGGGTATTCCCTTTGTGATCATCACCGTGACCGCAACACTCGTTGGTTTCGACCGCTCGTTGACCCGCGCCGCGGCGTCGATGGGGGCGGGTCCGGTGCGGACCTTCTTCAAGGTGCAATTGCCACTGATCCTGCCCGGAGTGATCTCGGGGGCCCTGTTTGCCTTCATCACTTCGTTCGACGAGGTTGTTGTGGTGATCTTTGTCGGCTCGGCGGGCCAGCAAACCCTGCCGTGGCAGATGTTTACCGGCCTGCGCGAGCAGATCAGCCCGACGATCCTGGCCGTGGCTACGCTGATGGTGGGGCTGTCGATCCTGCTTTTGGCGACGCTGGAAATCATGCGTCGGCGCAATGAGCGGTTGCGTGGCCTGACGCCGCAGTAAGCCGGGCGGCCCATGGTCTGAAACCGGAAAATGCCCCCGCATGGGGGCATTTTTTACGTTCAGTCAGACCAGCGCGAGCTTTTCCCTGACGAATTGCTCCAGCGCCGCCGCCGGGCGGGCGCCGGAAAGCCGCGCGACCTCGCGCCCGCGATGGAACAGGATGAAGGCCGGGATGCCCCGGATGTTGTAGCGGATTGCCGCGTCTGGGTTCGATTGCGTGTCGATCTTGGCCAGCCGCACATGCGGCGCCAGCGTGCGTGCCGCGCGCTCGAATTCTGGCGCCATTGCCCGGCAGGGGCCGCACCACGGCGCCCAGAAATC
>JAGRMK010000250.1:8912-9065 GCA_020441345.1 Paracoccaceae bacterium | reverse complement strand
CGATCGTCGCCAAGGAACGCGGCATGCAGCTGTCGACCACCAGCCAGGACAAGAGCGGTTCGTTCGACGGCTATATCAAGGTGACCGTTGTCACCGACAAGCGCGAACGCTCGCTGGCCGGGACGGTGTTCAGCGATGGCAAGCCGCGCTTCA
>JAGRMK010000250.1:7889-8905 GCA_020441345.1 Paracoccaceae bacterium | reverse complement strand
ATATCGACGCCGAGGTCGGCGCCCATATGCTCTATACCACCAACGAGGACGTGCCGGGCATCATCGGCCTTCTGGGCGCGACGATGGGCAAGAACGGCGTCAACATCGCCAACTTCACCCTGGGCCGCTCCAAGGTAGGGGGGGACGCAATCGCCCTGCTGTATCTGGATCAGCAGATCGACCCAAAGGTCGTCGATACGCTGGAATCGACCGGCATGTTCCAGCAGGTGCGTCCGCTGCATTTCGAAATGGTGTAAATCGCACCGCGACTTGTTCGGCGATCGGGGCCCTTCGGGGCCCCTTTTGCGTGGTTCTGGCACAAAAACGACGCGTCTCTGGTCGCCCACACGCGCGCCGGCCCGGTAGACGGGCGGCATCCTCTGCGGCAGGTTCCGCAACAGGAGGGCAGGATGCTTGCGCTAGAACTGGATGTCTTGCTTTCGGCCATTGCCACCCAGCACCGCATGGAAAACCGCGCCGAGGCCGATGCCACCGCGCATGCCTTGCTGACAACGCAGGTTCCTCAGGCCCTCACATCGCGCTTGCCCTGCCCACTGGACGACGAGATCCGCGCGGTTCTGGCCACCTCGGATCATCCGCTGGCGCGCGCGCTTCTGGCTGCGCAAGGCCGCATGCCCTGGGGCACGAACCCCGTCAAAGGAACGCCCGGCGTGTCCAGCACGATCTTTTCGGTGGCAACGCTGATGGGCCCCGAAGGCCCGGTTCCCAGCCCCGATTTCCGCATGGGGTTCTTTTTCCAGCGCCCCGATACCTACTACCCGCTCCACAACCACGATGCCGATGAAACCTATGTGATCCTGGCTGGATCCGCGATCTGGACCGCCGGGTCCGATACGCGCGAACGGGGGCCTGGGGACATCATCCACCACCCCAGCCTGATGCCCCACGCCTTTCGCACCGGACCCGAGGGTATCGTGGCGATGTGGCGCTGGAGCGGCGACATCAACACCCGATCTTATGCCTTCCTGCTGGATCCGCAGATAAGCGTTGCCTGA
>JAGRMK010000250.1:7120-7868 GCA_020441345.1 Paracoccaceae bacterium | reverse complement strand
CGACCGGGCGACGCGGCATTGCAGCGCGGCATGGCCTTGGCTAGTGTCCGACCGACGGAAAACGGCGGATCATCATGCGAACCTATGCCATTGGCGACATTCACGGGCACCTGACACTGCTTAACCAAGCCCATGCCTGGATCGAGGCCGACCGCGCACGCATGGGCGATGCCGATGCACCGGTGATCCATGTCGGCGATCTGGTCGATCGTGGCCCCGAAGCACCCGGCGTGATCGAGACCCTGATGGACGGTCAGATCGCCGGGAAACCCTGGGTCGTGCTGCGCGGCAATCACGACACCATGTTCGCACTGTTCCCCCGGGGCCAGCGCGATCCCGGCCTGCGCCCCGATCTGGAGTATCTGCACCCGCGCATCGGCGGCGTGCAAACCCTGGAGAGCTATGGCGTCGATTGTGCCGCCCATCGCCCGGTTGCCGAAATCCGGTCCGAAGCCGCGCGCCGAATCCCGCCCGAACACCTGGAGTTCCTGATGGGCCTGCCGCTCTATCACCTGCGCGGCGCGGCGCTGTTCGTCCACGCGGGTGTGCGGCCCGGTGTCGCGCTGGAGGATCAGACCGAAACCGACCTGACCTGGATCCGGGCGCCGTTTCACGACCACACGGGCGCGTATCCCTGGCTGGTGGTGCATGGACACACCCCGGTCGAGGCCCCGGCACATTACGGCAATCGGGTGAATATCGATACCGGCGCTGCCTATGGCGGGCCGCTGACCGCCGTGGTGATCGA
>JAGRMK010000250.1:0-7104 GCA_020441345.1 Paracoccaceae bacterium | reverse complement strand
GGCACAACCGTGCATGTCCTCGGCCCCGACGGGCGCCAGCCGCTGCTGCCAATGCACGATTAACTCCCGGTTCATTCCTCTCTGCTAGCCCTGTAGATGGGTGAATATAGGGGTGGTGGAATGAGCCGGCAAAATGATGCCGCGCCAATCATCATCAAACGGAAGAAGATCGTCCAGGGCGGCGGCCACCATGGTGGCGCGTGGAAAGTTGCCTATGCGGACTTCGTGACGGCCATGATGGCCTTCTTCCTGATGATGTGGCTTTTGGGCGCAACGACGGAATCGCAACGGCGTGGCTTGGCGGATTATTTCAATCCCTCGATCCCCGTGCACCGGATCTCTTCGGGTGGCGAAGGCATGTTCGGCGGTGTCGATCTGGAAACCCGCGCACAGGTTGGGCCAACAACACCGGACGAAGCCGATGCCGAATCGGGTGCCGATACCCAGGCCGAAACGCAATCCTTCGAAGATATCGCACAACGGTTGAGCGGCATGGGCGGCGAAAGCCCGGTCCTCGACGCCGCCCTGCGCCATATCATCACACGACAAACCGACGAGGGTCTGGTGATCGAGGTGTTCGACCTGCCCGGCGCCCCGCTGTTTGCGGATGATGGCGCCGAGCCAACGCTGGTCCTGCGGCAGATCACGACCGTTCTGGCCCAGGTTTTCTCTCTCGCGATCAACCCCTTGGCCATCGAAGGTCATACCCGGACTTACACCGTCGTGCAGGCCAGCGATCCCCGCTGGACGCTATCCAGCAGCCGCGCGGATCGCGTGCGGCAATTGCTGGCCGAGGACGGTTTCGATCCGGCGCGGGTTGCGCGCGTGACCGGTCACGCCGACCGCCGGCCTGCCGATGCAAACCCGATGGCGGTGCGCAACAACCGGCTTGAGCTGATCCTGCTGCGGCGTTTTACGCGCAATTGACCGATCGTCGTTAGTTGGCCATTAACGCCCTTCGTGCAGTGTCGAAGCCAATCACTTCGCCACAGCACGAAAGGCCTGCTGCCCATGTCCACGCTTTATTCCTCGTTCAATGCCGGGATCTCCGGCTTGAACGCCAACGCAACGCGCCTGTCTGCCATTTCCGACAATATCGCCAATACCGGAACCATCGGCTACAAGCGTGTCATTGCCTCGTTCAATTCGATGGTGATGTCGGGCTCTCACTATGGTCCCTATATCGCCGGCGGCGTCCGGTCCTCGACCGTGCGTCTGATCGACGAACGCGGTGCCCTGACCAATAGCTCGAATCCCACCGACCTTGCGGTCAGCGGCCGCGGGTTCCTGCCGGTCACCTCTTCGGCGGCGGTTCAGGCCGGTGAGGCCAATTTGCCCCTTATGCTGATGACCACGGGGTCTTTCCGACCCGACGCGGAAGGCATGCTGCGCAATCCGGCCGGCATGATCCTGCTGGGCTGGCCCGCCGAAGCCGACGGCACCATCGGCACCTACGCACGCGATACCGTCGGCGGCCTGGAACCGATTCGCATCAACTCGAACCAGTTCGCGTCGGACCCGACGACCTCGATCTCGGTGCGGGTCAATCTGCCTGCGACCGGCACACGCGCCGGCGCCGACGGCACGCCGCATGATGTGGCGATGGAATACTACAGCCCGCTGGGCACCACCGAGACCTTGAACATGCGGTTCACCCCCACGGTGCCCGCAACCGGAACCTCGAACGAATGGCTTGCCACGGTGACCGATCCGGCAACCGGCGACGTGGTTGGCGAATACCGCGTGACCTTTGACGACACGCCGCCCAACGGCGGGCGTATCCTGTCTGTCACCCAGGATCCCGGGGCACCCGGCGCGCCCTTCGACCCGGCGACCGGCGAGTTTTCCGTGACCGTCAACGGGCAGGACATCGCCCTGAACATCGGCATTCCGGGTAGTGAGGACGGGATCACACAGATGGCCGAAAGCTTCATTCCTGTTTCGATCGACCGGAACGGCTCGCCTGTGCAGTCACTGGTCGGCGTGCAGGTCGATCCCAACGGCTATGTCAAAGCCTATTACGATTCCGGCCTGATCCGCACCATTGCCCAGATCCCGCTGGTCGATGTTGCCAACGCCAACGGATTGACCGCGTTGGACAACCAGACCTACCGCGTGTCGCCCGACAGCGGCGCGATGTTCCTGTGGAACGCGGGCGACGGCCCGACCGGCGAGGTGATCGGCTTCGCCCGGGAGGAATCGGCAACCGATGTCGCCGCCGAACTGACCAACATGATCCAGACCCAGCGCGCCTATTCCTCGAACGCAAAGGTCATCCAGACGGTCGATGAAATGCTGCAGGAAACCACCAACATCAAACGCTAACCCATGAACGGAGGGTGAGATGAGCATCTCAACTGCCCTGTCTAACGCGGCTTCCGGCCTCACCGCCTCGGCGCGCGCCGTGCAGGTTGTCTCGTCAAATGTCGCCAACGCCCTGACCGAAGGGTATGCAGCGCGCCAGATCGACCTGACCGCCGCCAGCCTCGGCGGCGTGGGCAGCGGTGTGCGGGTGGCCAGTGTCACCCGTCTCGTCGACCCCGCGATGCTGGGCCTCAGCCGCGACGCGGGGTCTCGGGCCCAGGCGGGTGAGGCCGGCGTCACCTTCTGGCAACGCCTGGAAGCCAGCATCGGCGCGCCCGGAGAGGGGCTGTCCAAGGCTCTGTCGGGATTCGAGACCGCACTGATCGCCGCCTCCGAGCGCCCGGATCTCGACAGCAGACTGGCCGCGGTCGTGACGGCGGCCACCTCGTTCGCCGACAAGCTGGGCAGTGTCGAGCAGACGGTGCAGGCACTTCGCGCCTCGGCCGATGTGGATATCGCCAGTGACGTCAGCGCGTTGAACACGGGACTCCAGCGTATCGACAAGCTGAATGACCAGATCGTGCGCCAGCGTGCCGCGGGGCAGTCGACTCTCGGGCTCGAGGATGATCGTCAGGCCCTGATCACGACCCTGTCCGAGGTCGTGCCAATGCGCGAATATGCCCGCGCGGACGGTCGCGTTACATTGTTCACCACGGGTGGCCAGCTGCTGCTGGACATCAATCCGCAAGAGATCGGCTTCACCCAAAACCACGCCATCGACCCGTCGATGCGCATCGGCTCCGGGCTTTCCGGCCTGACGATCGGTGGCCGTGCGGTCGATCCCGGCCCTGATGGCCCGATGCGCGGCGGGCGGCTGGCCGCGAGTTTCGCCCTGCGAGACACCGAAGCCGTGAGCGTGCAGGCGCAACTCGATGCCCTGGCCGAAGATCTCGTGGCCCGTTTTCAGGATCCGGGCACCGACCCGACTCTCGCGCCGGGCGACGCGGGGGTGTTCACCGACGACGGCCTTGCCCTTGGCGGCCCGGCGGCACCCGGCCTGGCCGGACGCCTCACGGTCAATGACGCGATCCTGCCCGGCAGCGGCGGGGCCTTGTGGCACTTGCGCGACGGACTGGGTGCCACCACGCCGGGACCGGTCGGCGATGCGGCGCAGATCCAGAACTTGCTGAGCGCGCTTGACCGCCCGCAGGCCGTCGCCCCCGGCAGCCCTCGGCAAGACTTTTCCAGCACCCTGACCGAAACCATGACCCGTGTCTCGATCCAGCGTCAGGCCGCAGAGGACATCGCCACACAAAGCGCGGCGCATCTCGGCGAGGTTACGCAACAGATGCTGGCCAACGGCGTCGATACCGACGCCGAAATGCAGCGATTGCTTGCCGTGGAACAGGCCTATGCCGCGAACGCCCGCGTGATTGAAACCGCAGACGCCATGCTGCGCCGCTTGTTGGAGATCTGAATCGTGACCTGGCTTTCCCTTGGTTCGCTCGCCCTGCCCTACCAGCTTCAGCGTCAAGGCGTCGCCTTGCGATCCGAAATCACCCGTCTTGGCGTGGAATTGACGACCGGCCAGACCGCAAACCCGCAGCAGCATCTGCGCGGCGACCTTGGGCCGCTGGCCGCGATCGAATCGCGGCTCGCTCGTATCGACTCTTACACGCAGAACACCCGCCTGGTTGCAGCCCGCGTGGATGCGATGCAAACCACGTTGGGGAACCTCGGCGATCTCCGAAGCAAGGCCGCAGACAGCCTCTTGGCAACGGCGGCCTCGGGCGCCAAGGCGGAAACCCTGGCGCTGGCGGGGCGCGGCGCGCATGCCACGCTCCAGGATACCGTTGCGGCACTTGGCTTGCGGGTCTCGGGGCAAGCGGCCTTTTCCGGCATAGCCACCGACAGCCCCCCACTGCCCGATGCCGATGACATCATCGCCGCCGTCTTGCCCAGTGTCAGCGGCCTGAAATCAGCCACGGAAATACATGCTGCCGTGCGCGCGGCCCTGGAGGACCCGGGCGGCGTGTTCGACACAACCCTCTATCGCGGGGACGCCGCCGGACAAGGCGCCAGTCTCGGCGACGGCCTGACTCCCATCACCCACCCGACGGCGGCCGATCCGGCAATCAGAGAACTGCTTTCCGGGCTGATTACTGCCGCGCTCATCGCCGAGCCGACACTGGCCATCAACGACACACAGCGCCTCCAACTTGCGCAATTGAGCGCAGAATCCCTGCTCTCGAACGCGACCTCACTGACCGGGCTGCAAGCCCGCGTGGGCCAGTCCCAGGCGACGCTCGACGCCCGTCTCCTGCAGTACTCCACGGAACGCGACGCGCTCGGTTCATCGCGCAATACGCTGCTGGGCGTCGACCCCTATGAGGCAGCGACCCGGCTGGAGGAAGCCCGCACGCAGCTTGAAACGCTCTATACGGTTACTGCGCGCACCGCGCGACTGTCCTTGATGGAGTATCTGAGATGATCCGCCAATGCATTGCAGCCATGGTGATAATGCTACTGGCAACCGCGGCAACGGCGCAGGTTCGGCTCAAGGATCTGGTCGAATTTGATGGCGTGCGCGGCAACGACCTGATCGGATACGGTCTGGTTGTGGGGCTCGACGGAACCGGGGATGGCATTCGCAATGCCCCGTTCACGGAAGACATCATGGCCAACATCCTCGAACGCCTTGGCGTCAACGTGACGGGTGAACAATTCCGGCCCCGCAATGTCGCCGCGGTTCTCGTCACGGCGGCCTTGCCCCCCTTCTCCCGAACGGGTTCGCGCGTGGACGTCACCGTTTCCGCGATCGGCGATGCCAACAGCCTGTTCGGCGGCACCTTGGTGATGACCCCCCTCAATGGTGCCGATGGCCAGATCTATGCCGTTGCCCAAGGGGCGGTCATCGCCGGCGGCGTAGCTGCGCGCGGCGATGCAGCCCAGGTCGTCGAAGGGGTGCCCACTTCAGGATCCATCCCCGGCGGGGCCCGCGTCGAACGGGAGATCGACTTTGCGCTGAGCTCTCTGGCACAGGTTCGGCTGGCCTTGCGGCAAGCCGATTTCACGACGGCCTTGCGTATCGAACAGGCCATCAACGGCCATTTCGGCCGCGCGGTCGCTGCAATGCAAGATTCGGGCACGGTCGTGCTGAATATTTCCGCTACCCGCGCGGCGAGCCCGGCGCATGCCCTGAGCCGGATCGAAAACCTCGTGGTTGCCCCGGGCAGCCGGGCGCGGGTAGTAATCGACCAGCGCTCTGGCACCATAGTGATGGGCGAAGAGGTTCGCATCAGCCGAGTGGCCGTCGCACAGGGCGGGCTGACCCTGCGGGTCGAGGAAACCCCTCTTGCCGTGCAGCCAAATCCGTTCAGCCCCGGGCAAACGATTGTCCTGCCGCGAACCGATGCCGCGATCGAGAACCAGCAGGAGGTCAGTCTGGCCGAGGTTCGTGGCGGCACCACATTGGCCGAGGTTGTCGCGGGTCTGAACGCTCTGGGTGTTGGGCCGCGTGACATGATCGACATTCTGAACACGATCAACGCCGCCGGCGCGCTGCATGCCGATCTGTTGGTGCGATAAGGGTTGTGCCCTGCCCCAACATGGCAGGCCCTTGTCATTCCGTCGGCTAATGAAGAAAAGGTCTCAGGCTTGCCGCCCGACTCACAGCCGGTCTTCGACGAAGGCAATCAGCCGGGGCAGCGAAATGCGCCGCAGATCGTAGTTCTCGACAATATGGCGGCGGGCATTTTCGCGCAGCGCCCCGAAATCTTCGGGCCGGGACAACGAATCGACAAGAACTTCTGCCAGGTCCCGCGTGTCGAAGAAATCCGCCAGCCGACCGTTTTCGCCATCGGTAATCAACTCTTCGACCGGCGGCGTGCGCGATCCGACAACCAGCGCCCCGGCGCTCATTGCCTCCAACATCGACCACGACAGCACAAAAGGCACCGTCAGATAGCAATGAACCCGCGTGACCTGCATCAGCGCGACGAATGTGGCATACGGAACCTTTCCGGTGAAATGGACGCGATCCGGATCGATCCGGTCGCGCACCTCATCCAGAAAGATATCTTTCCACGTCCGCCCGCCGCCCGGCCGGGCTCCGTAACTGACGTCATCTCCACCGATCACGACGACATGCGCCCGGGGCCGCGCACGCATCACCGCCGGCAAGGCCCGCATGAAGGAATGATACCCGCGATAGGGTTCGAGGTTGCGGTTGATGAAGGTCAGCACCTCATCGCCCGCCCGAAACGTGACCCCCGAGGGCAGGGTAACCTGGGCCAGAGGGTTCGGAACAAGGCGTTCGGTATCGACCCCGTCGTGAACGATCGTGATCTTGTCGCGAAAACAGGCCGGAAAGGTATCGGCCTGAAATTCGGTCGGCGACAGGGCTGCATCGGCCTGCGCCATCATCAGCGCCTGATGACCCTGCCGCGCGACCACCGAGAACGCCTTTTCATCGTCCGCCTTGCCGAACTCGGGATCGAAGCCGACATCCAGCCCCCGGCTGGAATAGTAAAGCTCGGCATAGACCAACAGCCGTGCCTCGGGCCAGACCTCGCGCAGGAACAGTGTTTCGCCCCATCCGCCATGCCCGAAAATCACGTCGGGGACATACCCGTGCCGATCCCGCAGAACCATCGCTGCGCGGGCGGCGCGATGGGCGCGGTTCGTCATCTCCGCAAAGGTCGTGCCCAGCCGCGCGACCTGCGGATCGGGGCGCGGGTCAGGCTTTCGGTAGCGAAACGTGGTGATCGTCGTCTTACGCTTGTTCGCCTCATCGGTCAG
>JAGRMK010000015.1 GCA_020441345.1 Paracoccaceae bacterium | reverse complement strand
CGATCATCGCCGTGATTTCCAGAAAGGCCGAGGTCACACCGCCATGAATTGCCGGAAGAAACGGGTTGCCGATCAGTTTGTCCGAGAAGGGCAGGATGGCCGTCAGTTCATCGCCGCGCCGGTCAAAACGGATGCCCAGGAAGTTGACATAGGGGATGCCGCCGATCAGCACCTTGAGCGCCGTATCGCGGCGTTCCTTGATGATCTGCACGGGTTCGGGCTTGGGCCGGGTCATGCCGTCTTCCCCTCGGGTTTGGCTTTCGGCTTGCGGGTGCCGGCCCCGTCCATCGTGAAGGCCCCCTGCGCGGTAGCGACAGGCAGGCCGGTGTCCTCGTCATGCGCGGTGGCGCGCACAAAGGCGACGGTGCGAGTGGCGTGGAAACACTCGGCGCGTGCGGTGATCCGCTGGCCCGGCCGGGCGGCGCGCATGTAATCGATGCGCAGGTCCAGCGTCGCCGTGCTCTTGGCGCCGGGATAGGACATCACCGCCGCACCGCAGCAGGTATCGAGCAGCGCCGACACCGCGCCACCCGCGATCACCCCCGTCGCCGGATCCCCGACAAAGCGTTCATCCCAGGGCATCGACAGCACCGCCTTGCCATCGCCGATCGATTCGAGCGCAAGCCCGAGCGCCGCGGCATGCGGAATCGCCTCGATGAATTGCTGGGCCGGAGAGGGATCGGTCATTGGCATATCCTGTCACTTGCGCCGCAAAGCGGGTTGCCCGACCTTCGCCGCAGTCGGCAAAAGGTTCAAGGGCACGCGATGCTTCGCTTGTGCAAAAACCAATGGTTGCACCTGCCGCATGTGCAGAATACGCTGCACGGGTTCGACCGCTGGGGAGGCAGAAAGAACCGCGATGAGCGATCAGAGACTGTCCTTCAAGGAAATGTGCGCAAAGTTCGACGTGACGCCGCGGACCTTGCGGTATTACGAATATATCGAGCTGCTCAAGCCAGAGAAAGACGGTCGCAACCGGTTCTACGGCCCCCGCGAAAGCGCGCGCATGACGCTGATCCTGCGGGGACGGCGGTTCGGCTTCAGCCTGGAAGAACTGCGCCAGTGGCTCTTGATCTACGAAACCAAGGGCACGACCCCGCAATTGCAAGCCTTTGTCGAAATGGCGGACCGCCAGCTGGGTGAACTGGCGCGGCAGCGCGACGAACTGGCCGTGACAATCGATGACCTGCGTTCGTTGCGCGACGAAGCGGCGCGGCTGGCTGCCGACAACGCGGGCTGATCGCCGCGCATCGCCTGCTCTCTTGTGTGCGACCCGGCGTCACGAAAAGTCGTGACGCAGCGTTCCGGCTTACGTTAACGTCAAGCATCCTGCATCCTGTCCGCATCAGACATATATCCGATGGTGCGGGGATGACCCCCGCCAGGGGGAGATGCCTATGGAAAACGAGATGATGACGATCCGCCAGATGTGCGACGCGTTCGATGTAACGCCGCGCACGCTGCGCTTTTACGAGGCCAAGGAGCTGATCTTTCCGGTGCGCGACGGGCAAAAGCGGTTCTACGACCGCCGGGATCGCGGTCGGCTGAAGCTGATCCTGCGCGGCAAGCGATTCGGCTTCGCGCTGGAGGAAATGCGTCAGTTGCTGAACCTCTACGATCGCGGTGACGCGCAAGAAGAGCAGTTGACCCGCACCTACGAGGCCGCGCGTGAACGTCTGGCGCAGATGGAGCGCCAGCGCGACGAACTGACCGAGGCGATCATCGAATTGCGCGCGCAACTGGAACATGGCGCCGAGATGGTCGCCGCCTTCCGCAAGCCCGCCGCCGAATAACCGACCCAACGCCCCCATTACCGGGCCCCCGATCCGGGGCTGCACCCGGCGCGACCCAAAGCCTGACCAGCAGGCAACCGACAGGAGACACAGATGCCCCGTTACACCGCCCCCGTGAAAGACATGCAGTTCATCCTGCATGACGTGCTCAAGGCCTCCGAAGCACAGATCCCCGGCTATTCCGACCTGGAGCGCGACTTCACCAACGCCATCCTGGAAGAGGCCGGCAAGCTGGCCAGCGACGTTCTGGCGCCC
>JAGRMK010000249.1 GCA_020441345.1 Paracoccaceae bacterium | reverse complement strand
CGACGATCCCGGCCTTGCAGGCGGCAATCACCAGATCCGGGCCAGAGACCAGGAACATCGGCGCGGCAAAAACCGGCAGGCGCAGAGACTGTTTTGGCATCATGGCGTGCCCTCCACGGGTCGGCGGGACTGCGCCACGGCAAAGCGCGGCACGACGAAACCCGGCGTCGTCAGGGTCGCATTGCCCGCCCCGTTCAGCCCGGTGACGTGATAGTCGCTGTAAGCGGCGGCGAAGTTCAGCGGCATCGCCCCCGTCAGGTTGATCGTCAGTTGCGCCCCGGCCCGCGCATAGGCGTCTTCGGCGGCGGCGATGAACCCCTCGTCGCGGGCATAGACAAAGCCGGTGATCCCGCCGTTTCGCCGCGCGTCGGTGGTCGCCTGATACAAGGCATCCTCGGCGCTGTCGCAGTCGATGACAAAGCCGATCGGGCCAAAGCGTTCCTCGGCGTAAAGATCCTGCGCCGTCTTGCCGACCTGCACCAGAAGCGGCGTCGCGGTGCGGGCGTTCGGAAATTCGGGGTGCGGATAGGCGCGGCTGTCCAGCAGCACGCGACCGCGCTGCGCCGCCTGATCGCGCACCCAGTCGATCAGCGCCAGGGTCTGCGGCGCCTGGATCGTCGCCAGGATCATCCCCGCGCGGCGCGGATCGTCAACCAGCCGGGCGATGGCATCGGCCAGCATCCGCGCCACGGTATCGCGCGGCACCGGGCCGTCCGGCGTGTCGATTTCGGGCGGCAGATAGACGTTTTGCGGGCTGGTGCACATCTGCGCGGAAAACATGCACATTGTCGTCGCCAGCGACCGGATGGCCGCGTCCAGATCCTGCGCGCCGGCCAGAACGACGGTGTTGCAGCCCGAGGTTTCGGTAAACGCCAGCGCGGGGTGGGCGTTGGCCTCGACCCAGTGGCCGAACCGGGCCGAGCCGGTGAAATCCACGATCGCGCAATCGGGGTGCTTGATCAGAACCTTGCCCAGCGGATCGGCCAGGGTATCGACGCAGAGCGTCACCAGGTTCGGGTCGAACCCCCGTTCCGCCAGCAGCGCGCGGAACACCCGCACGGTGATCGCCATCGGCAGCACGCTGGCCGGGTGCGGTTTCACGATCACCGCGTTGCCGGTGGCCAGGCTGGCCAGCATCGACGGCCAGGCGTTCCAGGTGGCAAAGCTGGCGCAGGTGAAACACACCGCCACACCGCGCGGCACCAGGCGATAGGTCTTGTGCAGCGCGATCTCGTCGGGGCCGAACCGCCGCGCCCAGGTGGCCGAGGGCGTCACCGCGCGCATTGCCTGTTCGGCGTAAACCAAGGCCTCGATGCCCCGGTCCAGCGCGTTCACCCCGGACCCGGCATAGGCCATGTTGTAACTTTGGCCGGCCGTGTGCATGACCGCGTGCACCAGCGTGAACAGGTGGTCGCGGTAAAGCCGGTCGAGCCCCTCCATCAGCAGCATCAGGCGGGTGTCGATATCCGCCGCCGCCCAGCCGGGGAGCGCGGCACGGGCGGCGGCGAACAGCGCGTCAGGGTCGGCTTGCGGATAGCTGATCCCCAACGGCGCGCGGGTATAGGGCGAGATTTCCTCGCCTGTGCAGCCGGTCACGCCGGGCAGGTCCAGCGCGAATTGCGTCCCTGACATGGCCTGAAACGCCGCTTTTCCCGCCGGGGCGGCGCGGCCGACATCCGGGTAGAGCTTTGGCATCTCGGGAAACGGCGACCAGTAGGCGCGGGTCGCGCAGGCCTCGCGCGCGCGGGCCAGGGTGGCTGCGTGGTCTTTCATCCGCGCCTCCAGCGCAGGCGATGGTGACGCGGGCCTTCCTGCGCCGACAGGGTCAGGGCGTCGCCGTCCAGTTCGACGCGGCGGGTCTGTTCGGTGCCGACGAAATCGGGATTGAGGCTGTGGCTCACGCCATGCACCACCACCGGCTTTCCGCCCTGCTCGGCCATGCGCCAGGTGCCGGCATAGTGAAAGAAGCTTTCAAAGGCCGCCAGACGCTCGGTGTCGGGCGCAGAGCGCGGGGTGCCGGTGGACCAACGCGGACGCCCGGCCCGCGCGATGCAAGCCGCCATGCCGCCATCGTCGGTGTAATGCAAGAGCCCCGTCGCATCCGGTCCGAACGGGTGGGTGATGCGCCCGTCGGTCTCGATTTCCCAGGCGACCAGATGCCAGGTTCCGTTCAGCATCACGCCACCTGCGCCGCGCGCAATTGCGCGTCGCGCACCCAGCAGGAATGGAACCCGTGCGGCACCCGGTTCGGCAGGATCACGCGGGCCACCGGCCCCTTGGCGATGTCGCGCGCGTCGGTCACCCAGACCTCGGACCGGTTTTCCTGCCCGTTCCACACGAAGCCCACGACATAGCCGTCGTCCTCTGCGGTGGCGCCGTCGCGCGGGGCAAAGGGGGCCTCGGAGAACCAGAACCCTTCACCGGGATGATAGGCCAGAGCCGCGCCGGTTTGCAGGTCGTATTTCACCAGCCCGGCGAAATGCGGCTGCTCCAGTGTGCGCATCCGGCCCATCAGCACGTTATAGGTATAGCGGTTCTTGCGGCCCTGGAACGCGGTGTTGATCATCGGGAATTCGGTATTCAGGATGTCGTCGACGATCCCTTCGCGGGTGGCCCCGGTCGTCAGGTTCATGCGCCACTGATACAGCTCGTAATCCGTGCCCTGGGTGCCGATCGTGAACAGCAGCTTTTGCACGTCCAGCCCGCCGTCATAGCCGCGCGGGTTCACATAGGGCGTGCCCAGCATGACCAGTTCGGTTTCACCGGCCGCGTTCACCTCTTCCCAGGCGTTCGCGACATGCAGCATGTAGCGCGGCTTGAATTCGAACCAGCGGATCTGTTCGGGCGTGCCGTGGCGCGGAATCACCGCGTAACGGGTTGGCCAGTCCTGGTGAAACTCCAGCGAATAGCGCCCGCGCGCCAGCGCCTCGGGGTTATTGATCAGCGGGAAATCGTGCAGGATCGTGTAATTCGGCGTGATCGCGCAATCATGCGGCAGGCGCGGGCCGGGCAGCTCCACCGGCATGAAGGTTTTCAACGCGCCGTCCGCGCCGATCACCCCGTAATGCATGAACGGGTGGCGGTTGCCATAGGCGAAAAAGATGAACTCGCCGGTTTCCTCATCGACCCGGCTATGCGCCGAGATCTGCAACCCGATCAGGCGCGGATCCTGTTCCAGCTTGCCCAGCGTCTGCAAGGATACCGGATCGACGGTATACACCGCGCCGCCGCGATACCACATCGAATACAGCTTGCCGTTGTGGAACGTCACATCGGTGTTCGAGGTGTTCTTCATCGCGTCGTCGGGCAGAACACCCTGCGGCATCCGTTCCTTCAGCCCCGGCCACAAGGCATCGCCGACCTTGATGTCGTTCTTCAGCCCGTCGGTCTGCACCCAGCGGTTGCGATAGGTGGCGGTGCCGTTCTGAAACCGCACGGAATGCAGCATCCCGTCGCCGTCGAACCAGTGATATTTGCCGTGCGGGGCATGGGCGGGCGAGGGGCCGTTGCGCACATACAGGCCGTTCAGATCGGCGGGCAGTTCGCCGATCACCGGCAGATCCTGGGCAACGACCTCGGAGTGGACGGGCGCAAAGGGCCCGGCCATGCTGGCGTTGGGCACGAACCAATCCTGTTCGGCGGGAATGCGATCGACCCCCATGCCTCAACCCTCCAGCGCCGCGCGGGCCAGAAGCCCGCCATCGCGGAAATCCGCGCCATTCGCCCAGCAGGAATGCGTGCCGCTGGCCATCTGATGCGGCAGTTGCACGCGACAGACCGGCCCCTCTTCGAACCGTTTGCAATCGATCAGCGCAACCTCGGATTTGCCGGTGGTCTCGTTGATGACGAAGGTCACAAGATAACCGTCGTCCTCGTCCTTTGCGTTGACGCGCGGGGCAAAAGGCGCCTCGCTGGCGAATTGCCCCTCGGGCAGTTGTATCTGCCAGCTTTCGCCGGTTTGCAGGTCGTGCTTGACGTAGCCGTTGAAGATGAACCAGCCCGGCACCTGCACCGCCGAATAGGCATAGCGATACGGCAGGCCCGCGTATTTCTGGTTGAACATGCCGAATTCCAGGATCCGGTCGTCCAGCCGCTGTTCCGTGGTCTTGCCGGTCTTCAGGTTGAACCGCCAGCGGTGCAGCTTGGTGCCCATCTTGTATTGATCCAGATAGGACATCATCCGTTCATAGCCCGGTTTCGCGCCCTCGTAATTGGTGGGCATCGGGTCTTCCTGGAAATAGCCATCCAGCACGATCTCGTCGCCCTCTTCATAGGCATTGAGCCAATGCAGCACGAAGGTCGGCGCGGCCTCGAACCACTGGATGTCCTCAACACCGCCCCGGCGCGGGATCACCGCGAAGCGGCTTGGCTTGTCCTTGTAGAAGCGCACGACATGCTTGTCGCGCTTCAACATCTCGGGATCCCAGTGCAGCGGGAAATCGTTGAGGATCGCGTAATTCTTCGTGAACGCCATGTCATGCGGCAGACGCGGGCCGGGCAGGGGGATCGGTGTGTAATGCACCAGCGTGTCGTGCCGGTCGACGACGCCGTAATGCATGTAGGGCGGCTTTTTCGAATAGTTGAAGAACAAGAGTTCGCCGGTCGCCTCGTCCACCTTGGTATGGGCGGAAATGCCATCTTCCGGCGACCAGTCGGGAATGCCCGCCTCGGCCAGGGTCAGCGGGTCCATCCGATACCCTTCGCCACATTGGTAATACGTTGTCAGCGCCTTGCCCGCGTGCACCACCACATCGGTGCTGGACGCATCCTTCAGCGCGCCATGCGCCCCCCAGCCCGGCCGCTGCGACAGTGCCGGGTTTTCCATCAGCCCCGCCCAAAGCCGCGTGCCGCTTTCAATCTCGGCCTGCAAGCCCTTGGTTTTCACAAAACGATTGCGATACTGCACCTTGCCATCGCGGAATGCGGCCATGTGGATCATGCCGTCGCCGTCGAACGGGTGATAGCGTTCCAGCGCCTGATGCAGCGGGTTCTGGGTGTTGCGCAGATAGACGCCGTCAATATCCGTGGGCACCGTCCCCTCAAGAACAACGAGATCATCGGCATTGACCTCTTCGTGCTGCGGGGCCCAGGGGCCTTGCAGATAGGGGTGGTCGCCGGGTGCAAGATTCCCCTCGAACCGCTTGATGACTTCGACGCTCATGAATCGACTCCTCTGGCTGCGGCTGAAATAGATACTGTTATTGAACCGATGATTCCGAGAAAACATCCATCTGTCAACAATCTTTTCCGACCGCCTCTGCGACCATAAAAAAACGCCGCTCCGGCTGGCGGAACGGCGCTTGGTCTTGCGGCGGATTTCGACGGGTTTCGGCGGTTCGGCGCCGGGCTCAGGCCCCGCGACCGACGACAAAGGCGGCAATCGTCGTGGTCGATCCGCCGATATTCAAAAGGCCGACGCGCTTGGC
>JAGRMK010000248.1 GCA_020441345.1 Paracoccaceae bacterium | reverse complement strand
CTGCGGGCAGCGATCCTCGCGCCACGGATGCTGGCGATGGCCGGGCTGACGGCGGCGTTGGTGTCGATCAACTGGGGCGTTTACCTGTATGCGATCCAATCGAATCGGGTGCTGGATGCGGCGCTTGGCTATTACATAAACCCGCTGTTTTCGATTTTTCTCGGGGCGGTGATCCTGCGCGAGAGGTTGACGCGGCCGCAATGGGCGGCCGTGGCGCTGGCCGGAGCGGCGGTGGCCTTGCTGACCTGGGAGGCGGGAAGCCTGCCGGTCCTGTCGCTGGCGCTGACGGTCAGCTGGGGGTTCTACGCGCTGTTCAAGCGCGCGCTTCCGATCGGACCGAACCAGGGGTTCACGCTGGAAATCCTGCTGCTTTTCCCGCTGGCTCTGGGGTATCTGATCTGGCTGGCGGCACAGGGCGATTTGCGGTTCGGGGTGACGGGTGTTGCGGATGTCGCCTTGTTGATCGGCTCGGGCGCCTTCACCGCCGTGCCGCTCATGCTCTATGCCAACGGCGCCAAGCGCTTGCGGCTGACGACCATCGCTCTGATGCAGTATATCGCGCCGACCTTCATCTTTCTTGTGGCAGTCTATGCCTTTGGCGAGCCGTTCGAGGGGGCCAAGCGGTTGGCGTTCCCTTTGATCTGGCTGGCACTGGCCCTCTATTCGGCGGATTTGTTCTGGCGGCGGCGCCGCTAGCATGGGTCGGTAACGCGCAACTGCGACGGCAAGCCTCTGGCATTGGCGCTGCATTCGCGCTACGTTAGGCCCCAGACTCGGAAAACGGGCGAAGCAGAGGCAGAGAGAGCAGCAGCACCATGACTGAGATGGTTCATGGCACCCTCCCCGTGCATGCGGGTGAGCCGGTGTTGTCACGTTGGTGGCGCACGGTTGATCGTTGGACAATTTCCTGCGTCTTGTTGCTGGTCGGGGTCGGCCTGGTGCTGGCGCTGGCCTCGTCGCCGCCACTGGCGGCGCGCAACCATGTGTCGCCGTTTCATTATTTCGAGAAACACGTGGTTTTCGCGACGCTGTCGATGACGGCGATGTTTCTGGTGTCCATGCAATCGCCCGAGACGATCCGGCGATGGGGCGTTCTGGGGTTCGGGATCGGCTTTGTCGTCCTGGCCTTGTTGCCTGTCATCGGCAGCGACTTCGGCAAGGGCGCCGTGCGCTGGCTGAGCATAGCGGGCACCAGTGTACAACCGTCGGAGTTCATCAAGCCTTGCCTTGCGGTGACTGCGGGCTGGTTGTTGGCGGCGGGCCAGGATCTGAACGGGCCGCCGGGCAAGAGCCTGTCGCTGGCGGTGGTGCTGGCGACCGTGTTCCTGCTGGTCTTGCAGCCCGATTTCGGACAGTCGGTGCTGATCCTGTTTGGCTGGGGGGTGATGTATTTCATCTCGGGTGCGCCGATGGTGTTGATCCTGGGGCTGGCCGGTATGGCGATGATGGGCGGTGTCGTGGCCTATAACGGGTCCCAACATTTCGCGCGCCGGATCGACGGTTACCTGTTGGCCGAAGTCGATGCGCGTTCGCAACTGGGCTATGCGACCTCGGCGATCCAGGAGGGCGGGTTGTTCGGCCTGGGTGTCGGCGAGGGGCAGGTGAAATGGCAGTTGCCCGACGCACATACCGATTTCGTGATCGCCGTCGCCGCCGAGGAATACGGCTTCGTGCTGGTCGCCTTTATCATCGTGCTCTATGCCATCATCTGCTTGCGGGCCCTGTCGCGGCTGACGCGAGAGCGAGACGCCTTCGTGCGCCTGGCGGGGGCGGGGCTGGTGGCCATGATCTCGGCGCAGGCGATGATCAACATGGGCGTCGCCGTGCGGTTGTTGCCGGCCAAGGGCATGACCTTGCCGTTCATCAGCCAAGGTGGCTCGTCGCTGCTGGCGATGGGGATCATGGTGGGAATGCTGCTGGCCTTGACGCGCAGTCGCCCGCAAGGTGAAATCAGGGATCTCATGCTGACAAAGGGGCGGTGATGGCAGCCAGCCGAAAGACCAAAGCACCCCTGGCGGTGATCGCGGCCGGCGGCACCGGGGGGCACATGTTCCCCGCGCAGGCCCTGGCCGAGGAGTTGCTGGCAAGGGGTTGGCGGGTCGTGTTGTCCACGGATGCGCGCGGCGCCCGCTATGCCGGGGGCTTTCCCGATGCGGTCGAGCGCCGCGTCGTGGCCTCGGCCACCTTTGCGCGCGGCGGGGCGCTGGCCAAGCTGGCGGTGCCGTTCCGGGTGCTGGGTGGCGTGCTGTCGGCGGCGGTGTCGATGCTGGTTGACCGGCCCGCCGTGGTCGCGGGCTTTGGCGGCTATCCGTCGATCCCGGCGATCAGCGCCGCCTGGATGCTGCGCGTTCCGCGGCTGATCCACGAACAGAACGGCGTGTTGGGCCGTGTCAACCAGGTGTTCGCGCGCCGCGTTTCGGCGGTGGCCTGCGGCACCTGGCCGACCAGTTTGCCAAACGGGGTCGAGGGGTTGCACATTGGCAACCCGGTGCGCGGCAGCGTGCGCGAACGCGCGGCGGCGCCCTATATTGCGCCCGGTGAGTATCCGATGAGCATCGTGATCATCGGCGGCAGTCAGGGTGCGCGCATCTTGTCGGATGTGGTGCCGGCGGCGATTGCGCTGCTGCCCGAGGCGCTGCGCCAGCATTTGCGTGTGGCGCAACAGGCGCGGCCCGAGGATCTGGAACGTGTCGCCCAGGCCTATGACGCGGCCGGGATCCCGGCCGAGGTCGAGCCGTTCTTTGCCGACGTGCCGCGCCGCTTCTCCGAGGCGCAACTGGTGATCGCGCGGGCCGGTGCTTCGACCGTGGCGGATCTGACGGTGATCGGACGCCCTGCGATCCTGGTGCCATATGCGGCGGCGGTGCGCGATGAACAGACGGCGAATGCGCGCGGCCTTGTCGATGCGCAAGCCGCTGTCCTGATACCCGAAAGCCAGTTCACGCCAGAAGCTCTGGCCGAGCAGATCGCCCTGATCCTGACGACGCCCGACGCCGCCAGCCGCATGGCGAAAGCCGCAACCGACCTGGGGCTTCCCGATGCGGCGGCGGCTCTTGCGGATCTGGCCGAACGCCTGGCCGGGCCGCCCAATCACTGAACCTCCGCTGCCTGAAAAGGGGTCGTCATGAGCGCAACGTTGCTCCCGCAGGGTCTTGGGCCCGTTCACTTCATCGGCATTGGCGGGATCGGCATGTCCGGGATAGCCGAGATCCTCTTGTCGCAAGGTGTCGCGGTGCAGGGGTCGGATGCGCGCGGCAGCGCCATCACCGAACGGCTGGAACGGCTGGGTGCCGTGATCCATATCGGCCATGATGCGGCCAACCTGGGCGCAGCCGAGGTGGTGGTTGCCTCGACCGCGATCAAGCCGTCAAACCCCGAGTTGGCAGCCGCCCGCACGCGCGGCTTGCCGGTGGTGCGCCGGGCCGAGATGTTGGCCGAGCTGATGCGCCTGCATCGAACGGTGTCGGTTGCGGGCACGCATGGCAAGACCACGACGACGACGATGATGGCGGCGATGCTGGACCAGGGCGGGTTCGATCCGACGGTGGTGAATGGCGGCGTGATCCATGCCTATGGGTCGAACGCGCGCGCCGGAGCGGGCGAGTGGATGGTGGTCGAGGCCGATGAAAGCGACGGATCGTTCAACCTGCTGCCCACGCATATCGCCGTCGTCACCAACATCGACCCCGAGCATATGG
>JAGRMK010000247.1 GCA_020441345.1 Paracoccaceae bacterium | reverse complement strand
CCGCCGCCGCCGCCATGGCCACCGTCAATGGTGCCAATATTCATACCGCCACCTTCTGTCGCCCAGGCAGCGCCCGACTGCAGCGGTGTAACCGCTATGAATGCCCCTGTCATACCCACGAACAAAGCACCTGCTGCAACAGACCGAAGCAGTGCACCCATACGATCTCGTGTACCAAGCATTGTCATACCCTCCCATGCTAACATCCATATCATAAACTCAAATATTTGAATTTGTAAACAGCGATCCATTCGCGCCGCAGCGCCCGGGTTAACGCCTTGCTTCAATGATATTTCAGCATTCCCTTCGAAGGAGAATCTTGAGTCAGAATGTGCCTGAACTCCGTGTCTTGAGCTCCGGCATGACGCCCGGAAGGCCACCTCGACACCCTGCTTTCATGGCACCCTACACCATCAGGCCAGGCCAGCCGTGGTGTCCCTCGACCGCTGTCCAACAGCGGCGCCGACACTGTGGATCAGACGCGATTTCAGGTTCGGACATAGCCCGTGCCACAAGCTCTGATGCTTGATCCGACGATGTGACAAAATGACGATGCAATCCGCCTTCTGGACGGAAAGAACGCTCCATGGGACAAGATCATCATGACCCTTCAACTGCTCTGCCCGCGGCCTGCGCCGTATTGCCGCGAAGGCGGGGCCTTGCCTGGGACACTTCTGCCTGGGTGCCTTGACCAAGGGCATGAGGGGCCGCAAAGCCCGCAGTCGCGGCACGCGGCGACGGATCAGCGCAAGCGCTTTTCCATATAGACGCGCCGCAAGCCCCGCTCGGTCGCCCGTTGCGTCTCGCGATATCCGGCACGCGCATAGATCATCTGGTTCCGCGTCATAAGCTCATGGGTATAGAGCCGGACACGGTCCAACCCGCGCGCCAGCGCCACGCCTTCGGCACAGGTCAGCAGTTCCCGCCCCAGGCCCAGACCCTGCGCCTCAGGAGACACCGCGATGTTGTCGAGCAATAGCGCGTCGCTCAGCGCGATCAGCACCAGCAACCCCATAAGCCTGCCGTCCCGCTCCACGATCATCGCCTGCCTGCGCTCGATCCGTGCGGCATAATCGTCGTCCAGCGGCCCCGGACGGACACCGAGCAGCGCCACATAGGGGCCGTAAGCCCGCGCAACGAGGGCCTCGACAGCCGCCAGATCCCGCGCAAGGGCCATTCGCAAACCGGGGATCGCGACGACGCTCAGCGGAACGCCTCGCAGGGGTCGGGGCGCGGTTGCGGATCGGTTACCAGCCACAGATCCCACGGCTGCGGCCCTTCCTGCCCAGTGCCCGCCTCGATTTGCCCGACCGAGAGCACCGTGGCCCCGGGGGCCGCCCGCGCCAGCACCGACGGCACGCCCCAATCGCTGCGGGCATGGCCGTTGCCGGTGATGATCACCACCGGCCCGCCCGTATCGCGCAGCGCCTCCAGCGCTGAGCGCGCCAGCGCCGCGTCACGCAGGCGCTGTGCCTCGACCATGCCCTGCATCATGTCCAGCGGCAGCGCCTGGCAATGCGCTTCGTATTGCTCGGCCTCACGCGCGGCTTGTTCAACCGCGGGCAGCGCGCGTGTCAGATCGAATTGCTCTGCCTGCGCACCGAACACACCCGCAGCCCCTTCGGCAAAGGCGCGGCGCGCCTCGGCCCGAGGCACCGCCGCGCCAAGGTGACGCGCCTGCGGCGCCGCCAGGATCAGCGGGTGGTAGAGCGCGAAATCGGGCCAGCCGGTGCCCTCCCAACCCAGCGCCTGCGCGACAACCGCGGCGTCGCTGCGGTCATCCGGCATCGCGTGTGCCTGCGCCTCGGTCAGCATTTCCCAGACCAGCGCGACGGGGCGCAACGCGGCAATCGCCCGAGCCTGGTTTGCGTGGTGCACGGCGTTGTCGTGCACTTCGCCCAGAATCACGATATCAGCACGCGGCAAATCAGTCAGCCGCGCAGGCTCTATTTCCTCGGCGGCAGACGCACCGGCCAGAACAGCGCAGATCAGGGTCGGGATCACAAGGGCTTTCATCCCAACAAGGCATAGAGCCCCGCGCCCTGCCCCTCAAGGGTGCGCCGCATCTTGCCCAGCGCGACGGCCTCGATCTGGCGGACACGCTCCTTGGACAAGTTCAATTCTTCGCCCAGCGAGTCCAGCGTGCGTGGCGCGTCGCTCAACTTGCGCGCGCGCACGATCATCTGTTCCCGCTCGGTCAACCGGCTCAGCGCCTCGGCCAACCATCCGCGCAGCGTCGTCTGGTCGCGGCGTTCGGCCACCGTTTCATCCGCGCCCGGCGCGTCATCCATCAGGGTCTCGATCCACTCGCGGCCCTCATCCTCGCCGGACTGGCGCGCGTTCAGAGACATGTCGCCGCCCGACAGGCGCCCGGTCATCATCTCGACATCAGCCAGCGACACGCCGATCTGCTGCGCGACGCGTTCGCGCAGCTGGTGCCCGTCCAGCGTTTCGCCCATTTCCTCGGCCTCGCGCTGTAACTGGGCCTCGACCCGGCGCAGATTGAAGAACAGCGCCTTCTGGCTACCGGTCGACCCGGTGCGCACCATCGACCAGTTGCGCATCACGAAATCCTGGATCGAGGCCTTGACCCACCACATCGCATAGGTTGAAAACCGCACGCCCCGGTCGGGATCGAATTTCTCGGCGGCCTTCATCAGGCCCAGACCGGCCTCCTGGATGAGATCGTTCACCGGCGCGCCGTATTTCCGGTATTTCGAGGCCATCGAGATCGCCAGCCGCATATAGGCCGTAACCAGCCGGTGCAGCGCCGCTTCGTCGCGGTGATCGCGCCAGGCGATCGCCAGCGCGCGTTCGGTTTCCGCATCCAGCAACTCGGCGCGCATCAGGGTGCGCGTGAACTGACGTGACGTGCCACCGTCGAGGGCCATGATCATTCTCCCTTGTTTACCCTCCTTACGCAGCGTCCGCCGATTTGGTTCACTTTGCGCGACACCTGACTTTCACATTTTCGGCACCCAAACCGCAGGGGGCAACGGCCGACCGGTTTCAGCGTGACCGCGAACAGATGCGCAAAAACCGGGCATTCCATGCCCTTAGGAAAACTTGTCCTTGCCACGATCTGAGGTTGTGGGTTTGATGGGGTCACGGTGCCGGTCGCGCGGGTCCATCCCCGTCACGGGGACGCCGGACCCAGCGCGCCGCCATACCAACGCAAGAACAACAACAGGGAGAGGACAGATGAAAAACATCATGGCAGCCGGGGTGTTTGCGGTTTCCGCAGCCTTCGCCGGCCTTGCTTCGGCGGAAATCCGGATCGCCCATGTCTATGGGCAAACCGGGGCGCTCGAAGCCTATGCGGCACAGTCGCATATCGGGCTCATGCTGGGGCTGGAATATGCCACCGGCGGCACGATGGAGATCAACGGCGAGCCCATCGTGGTCATCGAAAAGGACACGCAGCTTGACCCCGCACGCGGCCGCACGCTGCTGGCCGAGGCGTTTGGCGATGATGGCGCGCAGATTGCCATCGGGCCAGTCAGTTCGGGCGTCGCGCTGGCCATGCTGCCAGTCGCCGAGGAATACGAACGCATCCTGATCGTCGAACCCGCCGTGGCCGATTCGATCACCGGCGAGGCGTGGAACCGCTACATCTTCCGCACCGGCCGTAACTCGTCGCAGGATGCGATCTCGAACGCGGTCGCCCTGGGCGGCGAAGGCGTGACCATCGCCACCCTGGCGCAGGACTATGCCTTTGGCCGCGATGGCGTGGCGGCGTTCCGCGAGGCCCTGGCAGGCACCGGCGCGACGATCGCGCATGAGGAATACGTCCCCACCGACACCACCGATTTCACCGCCGCCGCCGAGCGCATTTTTCAGGCGATGGAAGGGATCGAGGGTGAAAAGCGCCTGTTCATCATCTGGGCCGGTGGCGGCAACCCGATGGGCCGAATCAACGCGATGGATCCCTCGCGCTATGGCATCGAAATCGCCACGGGCGGCAATATCCTGGCGGCGCTGACGGCTTATCGCGAATTGCCCGGCATGGAGGGTGCGACCTATTATTACTATGAAATCCCGCAGAACCCGGTCAACGACTGGCTGGTCGCGCAGCATTTCGAACGCTATGGCACCCCGCCCGATTTCTTCACCGCCGGGGGCATGGCCGCCGGAATTGCCGCGGTCGAAGCGATCCGCCGTGCCGGCGGCGCCGATGACTCCGAAGCGCTGATCCGCGTGATGGAAGGGATGGAGTTCGAAACCCCCAAGGGCACGATGCGCTTCCGCCCCGAGGATCACCAGGCGTTGCAGTCGATGTATCATTTCCGCACCGAGGTGCAGGATGGCCGCGACTATGGCGTGCCGGTTCTGGTGCGCGAAATCGGCATCGACGACATGGATATCCCGATCCGCAACCAGTGATCCGGGCTTCGGGGGGCGCGCCACGCGCGCGCCCTCCTCCTTTTTCCCAGCCGAGCAATGCCATGACCCAGACACTGTTGGAAACACAGGGCCTGACCGCGCGGTTCGGCGGCCATGTCGCCGTTGACGCGGTTTCGTGCCGGTTCCCGGCAGGCCAGCTGACGGCCATCGTCGGCCCGAACGGGGCGGGCAAGACCACGTATTTCAACCTGATCTCGGGCCAGGTTCCGGCCAGCGGAGGCAGCGTAACCCTGCTGGGCAAGGACATTACCCGCGACTCGGTCGCCAACCGGTGCCGTGCCGGGTTGGGCCGGGCGTTTCAACTGACCAATCTCTTCGCCAATCTGACGGTTCTGGAAAATGTGCGGCTGGTTATCCAGATGCACCAGCGCAAGGGATTCAGCCTGCTGTCCATGGCCGTGTCGCACCGTGAGTTGACCGAGCGCGCGATGGCGGTGATCGAGCGCGTGCGCCTGCAGGCGCTGCGCGAGCACACCGTTTCGGAACTCAGCCATGGCAACCAGCGCAAGCTCGAGGTGGCGATGCTGATCGCGCTGGACCCGGTGGTCTACATGTTCGACGAGCCCACCGCGGGCATGAGTGTCGACGAGGCGCCCGTGGTTCTGGACCTGATCGCCGAACTGAAAGCCGACCGCGACCGCACGATCCTGCTGGTCGAACACAAGATGGACGTGATCCGCACGCTGGCCGACCGGATCGTTGTCTTGCACAATGGCGCGCTGGCCGCCGATGGCCCCCCAGCCGAAGTGATGGCCTCGGATGTGGTGCGCGACGCCTACATGGGCCGGGAGATCGGCGATGACTGACGCGATCCTGACGCTCGAGGGCCTGCACACCGACATTGCGCAGTATCACATTCTTCAAGGCGTCGATCTGGCGGTGCCGCGCGGCGGGGTGACAATGCTGCTGGGCCGCAACGGCGTCGGCAAGACCACCACCCTGCGCAGCATCATCGGCCACTGGAAAGCGAAATCCGGCACCATCCGCTTTGACGGACAGGACATCACCACCCTGCCCACCCCTGCCCGCGCGCGGCTTGGGTTCGGCTTTGTCCCCGA
>JAGRMK010000246.1 GCA_020441345.1 Paracoccaceae bacterium | reverse complement strand
CTGGACGCGCTGAAGGTGCAACGCTCCAGCCGCGCGGCGGTGCGGGTCGCGGTGTCTTTGGCGCAGGACGGGGTGATCACGCAAAAAGAGGCATTGATGCGGGTGACGCCCGGCTCTCTGTCCGACCTCCTGCATCGCCAGGTCGATCCGCGCGGCAAGCGCGAGGTTCTGGTGCGCGGGATCGCCGCCAGTCCGGGGGCCTCGACCGGGCGTCTGGTGTTCACCTCGACCGCGGCACAGGCCAGCGCCGCGCGTGGCGAGAACTGCATTCTTGTGCGCCGCGAAACCTCGCCCGAGGATATTCGCGGCATGCATGCGGCGGTCGGAGTGCTGACCGAGCGGGGCGGGATGACCAGCCACGCGGCGGTGATCGGGCGCGGGCTGGGCCTGCCGTGCATCGTCGGCGCGACGGGCATGCGCATCGACCTGAAGGCCAAGCAATTGCACACCGGGCGGCACATGTTGGCCGAGGGCGATCTGATCACCATCGATGGCACCACCGGCGAGGTTCTGAACGGTGCGGTCGCTCTGCTTGAGGCCGCGCAGGATGAAGGGTTTTCAACCCTGCTGGACTGGGCCGACAGCCTGCGTGACATCGGTGTGCGGGCCAATGCCGACACCCCGGCTGACGCCCGCATCGCGCGGGATTTCAAGGCTGAGGGTATCGGGCTGTGCCGCACCGAGCACATGTTCTTCGAGGACGATCGCCTGACGGTGATGCGCGAGATGATCTTTGCCGATACCGCGCATGATCGTGCGGCGGCGTTGTCGCGCTTGTTGCCAATGCAGCGGTCCGATTTCACCGAACTCTTCTCGATCATGCAGGGGCGCCCGGTCTGCATTCGGTTGTTCGACCCGCCGCTACACGAATTCCTGCCGCATACCCGTGAGGGGATGCGCGAACTGGCCGATGCGCTGGACAAGCCGCTGTCGGAAATCATCCGCCGGTCCGAGGAACTGGCCGAGTTCAACCCGATGTTGGGTCTGCGTGGTGTTCGGCTTGGCGTAACCTTGCCGGAAATCTACGAAATGCAGGCCCGCGCTATTTTCGAGGCAACGATCGAGATCGCGCGTCGGGGCGAAAAGGTTGTGCCGGAAATCATGATCCCGCTGGTTTCGGCGATGCGCGAGGTCGAGCTGGTGCGCGCTCGGTTCGACGCGGTCGCGGCCGCGGTGCGGATCGAACAGGGCACTGATTTCGAATTCCGGCTGGGGGTCATGGTGGAGACCCCGCGCGCCGCGCTGCGTGCCCAGGAGATCGCGCTGCACGCCGATTTCATGTCCTTTGGCACCAATGACCTGACGCAGATGACTTATGGCTTGTCGCGCGACGACGCGGGCAAATTCATGTCCTATTATGTGCAGGCCGGCGTTTTCCCCGAAGACCCGTTTCATGTTCTCGACACTGATGGCGTGGGCGAGTTGTTGCTGATAGCTGCTGCGCGGGGCCGCAAGGCGCGCAAAGGTCTGACATTGTCGATCTGTGGCGAGCATGGCGGCAGCCCCGAATCGATTGCCTTCTGTCGCGCGGCCGGATTCGATTATGTCTCGTGCTCGCCATTCCGGGTGCCTGTCGCGCGGCTCGCCGCGGCGCAGCTTACCATCGGCAAGACCGACGCGGCCGAGGCCATGCCCGAGCTTCGCTGACCCGTCCGGGGGCGGTTTCTGCACTGCATTTCAGGACGCGACCGTGGCGCGATCCTTGAATCCGCCGGGTAATTTCCCACGCAAGACCACGGGGCATTCGGCCATGCGTCCGCTTCTGCGGCGGTGCGGCAATTCGCGGCGGCCGGCGGATGCTGAAAACCCTGCGTAATTCTGGACTTGGGGCGAATTTTGGGGTATCCCGAACACAGTTTCTGGCGGCCACCGGGGGGAGGCCGAGCTGCACGGAAGCCAACATGAACCAACAAGATCGTCAAAAAGACGATCGACCGGACGCCGCTGGCGGAGCCTTCAGAGCTGCCTTTGGCTGACAGAGGATGGACGGTATGGGATTTGCGGATCGGATTGCGCCCCTTGGGGTCGCATTTGCAATGACTTTGACTTTTGCGGCCCCTGCGGTCGCTGATCTGCCCGTTGAACAGGGGCTGGCGATTGCCCTGAGCGCCGAACGCGCCGCGATGCGCAGCGTGTCGCGTACGCTGGTCAGCCGGGTGACCGCGCCGCAGGCGGAACCGACGGCGATCCGGCGCTATTCGGCCGATTTCCTGATGAGCATGCCGCAATCGAACGATACCGATGTGCGCTGCCTGCAAGAGGCCATCTATCATGAATCGCGGGGCGAAGACATCTATGGCCAGTTCGCCGTGGCCGAAGTCATCCTGAACCGCGTCGATCTGCCGAATTACCCGGCTGATGTCTGCGGTGTGGTGCATCAGAACGCGCATCGGCGCAACGCATGCCAATTCAGCTATGCCTGCAACGGGCGTTCGCGAGACATGACCGAGCCGGGTGCACGGCGTCTTGCCGGGGCAATCGCGCAGATCATGCTGTCGGGTGCCCCGCGCGAACTGACCGATGGCGCGACGCATTTCCACACCACCGATGTTCGCCCGCGCTGGGCACGCAGCTTCGAGCGCACCGGCCAGTTTGGCTCGCATCTGTTTTACCGCGAGCCGGTGCGGCTTTCCAGCAATTGACGAAACCGGGGTCGGCCGGAAGCGCCAGGCGTCGCTGCGGGCCGATTTCCTGCCGCTCGGGGTCTGTGCGTGACGGCTTGGGCAGGGTATGACGGGCGCGGATTGAAACGCCACAAACCCCAGCGAGGCCCGCATGAGCACCGATTCCCATCTGGCCTTTGCCCATCCCGAAGAGCGTGCCGAGGCAACGGCCAGCGGTGACCCGCGCGACCGTATCTCGTTGCGCGATTACCTTGTCGAGGCCGAGATCGGTGCCTTTCAGGCTGAGCGCGGCACGACCCAGCGGTTGATGTTCAACGTCGTGGTCGAGGTCCAGCCGCAGACCGGCCCGGTCGATGACGATGTGGACCGCATCATGTCCTATGACCGGATCACCGAAGCGATCTCGGACGAATTGGCGCTGGGGCGCGTCAACCTGCTGGAAACCCTGGCTGAGCATATCGCCGAACGCATCCTGGCCGCGCCGCAGGCAATGCGCGCCTTCGTGCGGATCGAAAAGCTGGATCGCGGGCCATTCAAGCTGGGTGTAGACATCGTGCGCACCCGCGCCGCGCAACCGGTGCGATCGCGGCCGGACGGGGGCACGGCGCTGCACCCTCTGGTGGTGTATGTGGACAACCAGGCGATGGCGGGCCGCGATCTGAACCGCCGGATCGCCGCGCTTGAGGCGCGCGGCTTGCCGGTCGTGCTTTGCGTCGGCCTGCCCGACAAGGACGTGCCGCAGGTCGGCATCACTTCGGTGCAGCGGCGCATCGACCTGCTGGCTATCGAACAGAACGCCTGGCTCCTGGCATCGCACAACCGCGACTGGCTGGTCGTGGAATCGCACACGGAAATCGATTGGGCGATCCGGCAGGGCAACACGATTGTCTGGGCGCCTTCGAAACTGGTGCTCGACAGCGCCGACGGGCCGATCGACCGGTCGGCAAACGGCCCGGCCCTGGGTCTTTGGTTGGCCGAATTGCTGGCCGCGACCGCGCTGATCATGCCAGACGGGGTGCGTCTTTCGGCAGGAAGCCGCGTGCCCGTCGAAACATTTCCCGTCTGAGCAGAGCAGGGCCTTGCCAAGAGGCCCGCGCCTGGCTTAGGCGACGGACATGATCTATCACCACCCGCGCGCCCGCACCGATTTGCCACGACCAGGCGACGCCCTTGCGCTTGCCGGCTCGGCGCATGTCTGGTTTCGCACGCTCGAGGCTTTCGATCACGCGCGCCGGCCTGTGACACCGGCACTTGCCGCCGAAACGCTGGCGCAACCGCGCCCGATCCTGCCGCGCCTGCCCAATGACCGACCGCTGGTGATGGGAATCGTCAACGTCACGCCTGATAGTTTCTCGGACGGGGGCACGGCTTATGCGCCCGAAGCGGCGATGGCCCGGGCACAGGCGATGGTTGCCGCGGGGGCCGACATCCTGGACATTGGCGGCGAAAGCACACGCCCCGGCGCGGCGGATGTCGCCGTGTCCGAGGAAATCGCGCGCACCGCGCCGGTGATCGCCGCGATCCGCGCTGCCGGGATCACCACGCCGATCTCCATCGACACGCGCAAGGCGCGCGTGGCCGAGGCCGCGCTGGCCGCCGGGGCGGATATCATCAACGACGTTTCGGCGCTGACACATGACCCCGACCTGGGCGCCGTGGCCGCGCGGTCGGGTGCCCCGATCTGCCTGATGCACGCGCAAGGCACGCCGCAAACGATGCAGTCCGATCCGCGCTACGACGATGTGCTGACCGAGGTCTATGACCACCTGGCGCGCCGCATCGAGTTTGCGCAGGCGCAGGGGATCGACGCGGGACGACTTATCACGGATCCGGGCATCGGCTTTGGCAAGACGCTGGCGCATAATCTGGCATTGTTGCGCGGCCTGTCGCTGTTTCATGCGCTGGGGGCACCGATTCTGCTGGGGGCGTCCCGAAAGCGGTTCATCGGCACCCTGTCGGGGGTTGACGAGGCCGCGCGGCGGGTCTCGGGTTCGATCGCGGTTGCCCTGATGGCGGCGGGGCAGGGCGCGCAGATCCTGAGGGTTCACGACGTGGCGGAAACGGTGCAGGCGTTGGCTTTGTGGCGTGCATTGACGGTTGAGGAGACCAAGAGATGAGCAGATCCTTTTTCGGCACCGATGGTGTGCGTGGTCAGGCCAATTCCTGGCCGATGACCGCCGAGACCGCGTTGAAGCTGGGCGCGGCGGCGGGGCGGTATTTCCGCTCGGATGGCAAGAACGGGCACCGCGTGGTGATCGGCAAGGACACGCGCCTGTCGTGCTACATGCTGGAAAATGCGCTGACTGCGGGGCTCGCCTCGACCGGGATGAACGTGCTGCTGCTGGGACCGGTGCCGACCCCGGCGGTCGGGTATCTGACGCGCTCGATGCGGGCCGATGCAGGGATCATGATTTCCGCCAGCCACAACCCGGCCACCGACAACGGGATCAAATTCTTCGGACCGGACGGTTTCAAGCTGTCGGATGAGGTCGAACTCGAGATCGAAGCCAGCCTCGGGCGCGAGATTGAACTGGTGCCGCCGCTGGATATCGGACGGGCGAAGCGGATCGAGGATGGTCGCGGGCGCTATGTCGAATATGTCAAGACCACCCTGCCGCGCGGCACCCGGTTGAACGGTCTCAAGGTGGTGGTCGACTGCGCGAATGGCGCAGCCTACAAGGCCGCACCCGAGGTTCTTTGGGAATTGGGCGCCGAGGTGATCCCGGTGGGGGTGACGCCCAACGGAACCAACATCAACCAGGATGTCGGCTCGACCAAGCCGCACGCAGCGGCGGAAACCGTGGTCGCGCATGGTGCTGATCTGGGGATCTGCCTGGATGGCGACGCGGATCGTGTGTTGATCCTGGACGAACACGGCCATGTTGCCGATGGCGATCAGTTCATGGCGCTTCTGGCGCGACGCTGGGCCGAGGCAGAGCGCCTGAACGACGGCACGCTGGTGGCGACGGTGATGTCGAACCTGGGGCTTGAGCGATTCTTGCAGGGTCAGGGGCTGAAGCTGGAACGCACGGCGGTCGGCGATCGCTATGTTGTCGAGCGGATGCGCGAACGCGGGCTGAACCTGGGCGGCGAGCAATCGGGGCATATCGTGATGACCGATTACGCGACCACCGGCGACGGGTTGATTGCCGGATTGCAGTTCATGCAGGCGATGGCTGAAACCGGGTTGAAGGCCAGCGCCCTGACCCGGCAATTCGAGCCGGTGCCGCAAAAGCTGCGCAATGTGCGCTTTGCCCCCGGTCAAACCCCGATGGAGGCCGCAAGCGTGCAGGGGGCGATCCGCGCCGCCGAGGCGCGACTGGCCGGCACCGGCCGTCTGCTGATCCGCAAATCGGGAACCGAGCCCTTGGTGCGGGTGATGGCGGAATGCGAAGATGTGGCGCTGCTCGATGAAATTGTCGGCGGTCTGGTCGCCGAAATCGAGGCCGTACTCTGACGAACTAGGGTGGCGGTGCGTGCAAGCACGCACCCTACGCACGCCGAAGCTCCGGGGTTCAGCCCGCCGCGCTCTGCCGCTTGCGGATGGTGATGCGGCTGACCATCAGCCCCGACAGGATCAAACCCAGCGCGAGCAAGAACTGCGGCGGCAGGGGCTCGGCCAGCAGCAGCGTGCCGAAAATCACCGACCAGATCGGCACGTGATAATTTGTCTGGGTCAGAAACGTGGGCCCGGCGGTGCGAATCACATGCACCAGGATCAGCGTCGCCAGCGCGGTGGGCAAAAGCCCCAGATAGACCAGCGACGCCAGTGCATGCAGGGGCGGCATCGCCACTGGCGGGCCATCAACCAGCAGGGCGAGCGGCAGGATCGTGACCGCGCTGGCAATCAGTGCCAGGGTGCTGAAGGCAATCGGATCGACCGGCGGGCAGCGCCGCGTGATCATCGACCCGATGGCATAGGACAGGGTGGCCAGAACACAGACGATCCGCGCGACGGGTTCCAGCTGCGCACCGCCGCTGGCCAGCGACTCGGTGCCCAGCAGCAGCACGACACCGACAAGCCCCAGGGCGAACCCGGCCATGCGTTGCAGCGTCATGCGTTCGCCTGGCAAAAGGAAATGCGCGAGGACCAGTGTGAACAGCGGCACCATGGCCATTGATACCCCGGCGAATCCCGAGGTGACATGCTGCTGAGCCCAGGCCAGCAGCGAAAAGGGTACGACGTTGCTGAACACACCCATGCCGATCGCGAACACCCAGATCCGGCTATTCCCGTGCCACGACGGCAGCGGCAACCCGCGCACGAAGCACAAGAGACCCAGCGCCAGCGCCGCCAGCGTGATCCGCCCGGCGGCGACCGTGAAGGGGGCAAAGCCGTCCAGGGCAAGATGCATCGTCAGGAATGAAGCCCCCCAGATCACGCCGAGACCGAAAATTTCGATCCAGTTGAACAGCGTCGGACGGCTGGGGGCATCGATCTGCTGCACGCGGGCTCCTGTCAATGTGATCGGTCTGCGTCGCACGGTTCCCGGCAGGCGGCAAGGGGGTGTTCCCCCTCGTCAGCAGGGCGATGGCGTGCCATTCTACTCCTGATCGGCAAGGAGACGGCGGTGGTTGCATCAGACGGGACACGAACCGAAGACACTCTCCAAGATGTCGCGCGGATCGTGGCCTCCATGCCGCTGCGTGCCGCGGGGTTCATCGTGACCCTCTATGGCGATGCGGTCGGGCCGCACGGCGGCGAAGTCTGGATCGGCACGATCATCGAGGTCTGTGCCGAAGTCGGCATTTCCGAAACGCTGGTGCGCACGGCGGTGTCGCGACTGGTGGCTGCGGGGCAATTGCTGGGGCAGCGGCGCGGGCGGCGCAGCTTCTACCGGCTCACCGACACGGCGCGCGCGGAATTCGATGCCGCCGCCCGCCTGATCTACGGCCCGCCGGACCCGGCGCGCTGGCGCTTTGTCTACGCGCCAGAAACCGGCGCCGAGGCTTGGATGGCGCAGCTCGAAACCAGGGGGTTCGCCCGTCTGCGTCCGCAAATGGCGGTCGGGCCGGCGCGGGGGGCGGTGCCGCCCGGACTGCTGGGTTTCGATGCATCAGCCGATGATGCCGCCGGTTTGCTGCCGGATTTCGTCGCCCATCTGTGGGATCTGACGCCGCACCGACGCGCCTACGAGGCGTTTCTGGCGCGGTTTGACCCGGTTCTGCGCCGTGCGGCGGGGCTGACGGACCGGGACGCGCTGACGTTGCGGCTTTTGCTGGTGCACGACTGGCGCCGAGCTCTGCTGGCGGACCCGCGCCTGCCGTCCTCGGCGCTGCCCCGGGACTGGCCGGGGCAACAGGCGCGCGATCTTTTCGCGGCGCTGTATCTTGCTCTGGCCCACGCCGCCGAATCGCGGATCGCGGCACGGTTCGAAGCCGTGCAGGGCGGGATTCCGGACGCCGGCGATGCCGTTGCCGCGCGCCTGTCGTCTCTGCGCAATGCGACAAAGCCCTTGGCGATGCAATGACTTTGCCGGGAAGCGTCAAGATACCTGACGTGTCACAAATTGACAGGAGATATTCGTTGATTTGTGACACGTCCCAATTTATACAGTGACCGAACGGTCAGCGAATGAGGAGAACCCGAATGACCGAAGCCTTTCTCTGTGATGCCGTGCGCACGCCCATCGGTCGCTATGGCGGCGCGCTGTCCGGGGTGAGGGCAGACGATCTCGCGGCGGCTCCACTCGCGGCCCTGATGCAGCGCAATAATGCCGTCGACTGGTCGGCGGTGGATGACGTGATCTATGGCTGCGCCAACCAGGCGGGCGAGGACAACCGCCACGTCGCGCGCATGGCGGTGCTTCTCGCAGGGCTGCCCGACACCGTCCCGGGCGCCATCGTGAACCG